>CAMWYL010000356.1 GCA_947178465.1 uncultured Lachnospiraceae bacterium
CATCCACCTTGTCCATCTTCTCCCACGGAAGGTCAAGGTCGTTGCGCCCGAAATGGCCGTAAGCCGCAGTCTGCTTATAGATAGGTCTTCTCAAATCAAGCATCTTGATAATTCCCGCCGGGCGAAGGTCAAAGTTCTCACGTACCAGCTCTACAAGCTTCTCGCCGGAAAGCTTACCTGTTCCAAAGGTATCTACATTAATGGAGGTCGGCTGCGCAACACCGATTGCATAAGATAACTGAATCTCACACTTGTCCGCCAAGCCTGCCGCTACAATATTCTTCGCAACATAACGTGCCGCATATGCGCCGCTTCTGTCCACCTTGGTGCAGTCCTTACCGGAAAAAGCGCCGCCGCCGTGACGCGCATATCCGCCATAGGTATCTACAATAATCTTACGTCCCGTAAGACCCGCGTCACCATGCGGTCCGCCGATAACGAAACGTCCTGTCGGATTGATAAAGAACTTGGTATCCGCATCAATCAGCTCCTTCGGCAGAATAACATCAAATACGTGCTTTTTGATATCCTCATGGATCTGCTCCTGTGTCACATCCGGATCATGCTGTGTGGAAAGTACCACCGCCTCCAGTCTCTTCGGCTTGCCGTTCTCATCATATTCCACGGAAACCTGTGTCTTGCCGTCAGGTCTTAAATACTTTAAGGTGCCGTCCTTACGAACCTTCGTCAGCTGCAGTGCAAGCTTGTGCGCCAACGCAATCGGGTATGGCATATATTCTTCCGTTTCATTTGTCGCATAACCGAACATCATTCCCTGATCGCCTGCACCGATTGCTTCGATTTCAGCATCGCTCATTTTATTTTCTTTTGCTTCAAGCGCCTTGTCAACACCCATCGCGATATCGCTTGACTGCTCGTCAATTGCCGTAAACACCGCACAGGTATTTCCGTCAAAGCCATACTCAGACTTGTCATAGCCGATTTCCTTTACGGTGTCGCGCACAAGCTTGGGGATGTCCACATAAGCCTTGGTGGTAATTTCACCCGTCACAAGCACAAAGCCTGTACAGGTCGCGGTCTCGCACGCAACACGGCTGTTCGGATCCTGCTCCATCAGCGCGTCCAAAATTGCGTCGGAAATGGCATCGCAGACTTTGTCGGGATGGCCTTCCGTAACGGATTCTGAAGTAAATAATAATTTCTCCATTGGTACTTTCCTCCTAAAAATAATTGCATAAGAAAATCCGCTTTATTCGTCAGAATAAGCGGATTGTATCAGTTGCTTGATAATCAAATCCTCTTATTGTTCGACCTATTTGTCATAGTAACTCGCTCAGGTTAGCACCTTCCTTATCGGGGTTGCCGTGGCTTCATCGGTCCTCTGTACCTCCACCACTCTGAATAAGAGATTATCTACAATATTGAATTGTCATATCTTCTATATAGTATAATAGTATGGACAGGTTGTCAACTGTTAATTCGCGAATCTGCGGGGAAACAGTGAACGCACCAAAAGAAGCCAAAAACAAAGAAATACCAATACAGGCTAAAATATGATATGATGGATAATGGAATTTTGGATAAATTCATTGCGGACAAGAGGAAAATTCTAAGGAGGGGAAACTATGCATGACATCAAAATAAGAACCGAACGCTTATTGCTGCGTCCGCTTACAATAGCCGACGCAGAGGATGTATTTGAATGGGTGAGTGATGAGCGGGTTGCACGGTATATGGTTTACACCACCTATACAGATATTGAACAAGTCAGGCAATGGCTGGCTTTCGTCTGTCAGGATGCAAGTACATATCATTTTGGCTTTGAGCGTCTCTCAGACGGAAAGTTAATCGGCAGCGGCGATATCGGACCGGACACAAAGCGCGACGGTTGGGGATTTGGCTATAATCTGCGATATGACTCCTGGGGTATGGGCTACGCCACGGAAGCCGTAAGGGCGATGATGCGCTATGCCTATGAAAGCTTTGGCGCAAGAAAATTCGCCTCCGGCCATTGTGAGCCAAATCTTGCCTCAGGAAATGTTATGAAAAAGTGCGGGCTGCATTTTACAGGTTATGGTACCTTTCAAAAGCTTGACGGGAGCTGTAAAATGCGTTCTATGGAATATGAGGGATATTTCGACGAAGCCCCCCGCTAATGGGATTCTTTAATCTTATAGCTATTGCAATATAACAAACATATCGATAATTTTAGGAATTTGTGCCAACCGCCCCCACCAAGACTGTCAAATATTTCCTTTTGCAACACGGAAATAAACGCCGAAAAAATGGTGCACCGTTTCTTATTCATACTTCTCCTCTATCCCTCACGGATTGCACCTTTTACACGGAACATAGCCCTGCGCGATAACCTCGTCTCTTGTTGTCGTCACCGCAAGCTTATTTGATTCCTTCATCTGATCCACACCGGAGCAATTCGGATAATGGAACTTTCCCGTGTTCGTATTGCAAATATAGGTAACATTCGCCGGCGCCTCAACAGGTATCTCAACATCCGGCATTTCGACAACAGACTCCTCCGCTTCCATGGAAGAGGAGACCGCAGTATTTTCACCTTCCGACCGGGTTGCGGAAGACATCGTCGGCTTATTCTCATCCTCTGAACGGGTTGCGGAGGGTTCTGTGGGTTCTCCTGCCTGCCATGTATCGGAAGGACTGCAATTCCAGATAAGCTCCGTTCCATTGTCTGTTACGACAATGCTCCCCTGTTCATCCGTTCTGAAAACCATCACGTCCATAGCTCTGAGCGTATTTAATGTCTCTGCATGGGGATGTCCGTAGGAATTTCCTTCCGCACAGCTTATCACGACATATGTCGGTGAAATGGCATCCAGCAGGTCCTCAGAGGATGACGTCCTGCTTCCATGATGTCCCACTTTATATACATCCGCATCCAAGGGAATACCACTGTTGATCAGGGCTTGTTCTTCCTCCTCCTCGGCATCTCCCGTAAAAACAAATCTGTTTTGACCGTGCGTTAAGATAATGGCAATGGAATTATTGTTGCTGTCATCGCTTATTTCAGCCGGACCGATTATTGTAAATTCCGCATCGCCTAAAGCATATTTATTTCCAACCACCGGCAAAGTGGCTTTACAGCCCTTCTTTGCCATTGTGTCCATAACATCTCTGTATGTGGCGGTATCCTTTGCCTCCTCCGTCATAAAGATTGTTTCGCAATCAAATTTGTACAGAATAACATCCATCCCGCCAATATGGTCTGCGTCGGGATGCGTGCATATAACATATTTTAATTCGCTGATGCCTTCTTTTTGGAGATAATTCTGTATTTTTGTTCCCTGATCATTATCGCCTGCATCAATGAGCATCGCTTCATTATTACAGGTGATTAATGTGGCGTCACCCTGCCCTACGTCAATGAAATGTATTGCAAGCTCAGAAAGCACATCCGTTTCCGAGGTCTCAGACACGGATACCGTCGGAAAACTTTCCGCATCGGATGCAGCTTCCGTTTTCACCTCGACATTTTGCGTCTGTTCTTTTATTGGAGCATCCGCTGTCTGTTCTTTGGATCGTCCGGCACAAATACCGCAAAAAAGAATCAAAAGCAATACCGGTATCCATATTCTTTTTTTGGACTTTTTTCTCAATTTCATTGCCCCCTTTGATTTGTACTGCCGCAATTTCCATAAGACAAAAAAGGGAACCGCCTCCCGGCAGCTCCCCCTCTTATTTCACCATACTCATTATGCTTTTTTGTCGTAAAGGCGCACTTGCGCTACGAAACCACCCTAAGCTTAAACTTCGTAAGCTCTTTATCCGAATCCACCTTCTGAATAATCGATACAAGCACTGGCTCTTATACAAAGATGACGCTTACTAAGAATAGCATTTT
>CAMWYL010000357.1 GCA_947178465.1 uncultured Lachnospiraceae bacterium
TCATATATTTCCAACTCCCGGAAGAATATATGTAAACAGGAAGCTGAAAATGTAACCGATAACCAGGCCACCCAAAATATTCGGCACAAAGTAAATCCCTCTGAGGGCGCTCTTGAAGCGGATTTTGCTGTTTAATCCCAGTGCCATAATCAGGCTGAGGACATTCACCAATACGGTTCCCGTCAGCGCATACTTAAAGGTAAACAGATAGCTCTTCCCGACTCTGGCATCCGTAAAGAGGTCAATGTAGTTCCGAAATCCCACATACTCGTAAGAGCCATAACCCTTATAATTGGTAAAGCTGTAAATAAACCCCTTTATCATTGGCAGCGTGTTAAAGGTAAAGAACAGCACCAATACCGGTATGATAACTGCCCAAAATGTCTTATCTCGATTTGTCATCTTCTTTTTCATCGCGCATCCCCCATTTCCTGCTGATATTGTTGTACCTTCCTGATCAAATCCCTGTTATAGCGTTTCCAATCCGTGTCAAAGCGCTGCAGAAACGTATCGACGGCATTTTCACTGCCATCCAGCAAAAATGTCTGTATCATGGCATCAACGCTCATCTCACTCGGATAATGGTGGTCCTGAAAGTCCGCCATTCTGTCGTTTTCAATATAGGTTCTCATGCCTTCCAGCTCTGCCGGGATTTCAAAATTCCCTTCTTTGCAGGCAATGCCTCCCTGATTATCGAGATAAATTTGAATGGTTTCGTCCTCATACAGGAAGCGAAGCACCTCGTATACCGCTTCCTTGTTCTCGCAGTTCTTCATCACACAGAACTGCAAATCGATACCCGAATTTAAAACATTGTCCTTTTCCGCCGCATTTGCCGGAAAAGCAAACGAATCGATATTCATACCCGGATTTACAAGCTTGATCTGGGGAATTGCGTAGCTGCCAATCGGATACATTGCCGACTGTCCTCTCGCAAAAGCGGTACATGCGTCATTATAACCGTACGCATAAGGATTCGGTTCCGCATAATCAAGGAGTACGCGTATTTTTTCGCTCACCTCACGATAAGCCGCCGTAAAGGTTGTGTTCCCCATATTGACCTGATTGCAGGTATCCGATGCCGACAGTCCGACTGCCAACGCGTTCCACGGCGCAAGACAGGTCCATGTATCCTTATATCCTAAGTATAACGGCTGAATCCCCGCAGCCTCGATTTCCTCACACAAAGAGATAAATTCATCCCATGTATGAGGAATGCTCCATCCGTGCTCCTCAAACATATCTCTGTTATAAAGAATCCCCGCTGCATTTGCCGCATAAGGCAATGCATAGGTTCCTTCCATCGGCACAAACTCCAGTTCCTTATCCATATCCAGATAGGACTTCTTTACGCTTCCTATTTCATCAAGATCCGAAATGTCCATGAACAAATCCGCGTCAAGGAAATTGGAATAGTTGATGTCTCCACCGATTCCTACAATGTCAGGATAATCCTCCCTGATAAACCTTGTCTTGAGGATGGTCATCGCTTCGTTGGGTGAGTCAATCGTCAGGTGAATATCATCATGCGTCGCGTTAAACCGTTCCGCGATTTCCTCAAAGGCTTCTACCGCCTCCGGTTTATAAGAAACCATTTCTACCTCTATCTTACCGTCTGACGAACTTTGTGCACAGCCTGTAAGACCCGTCAAAGCCATCGCAGCCCCTACCGCCGCGAGCATTCCTTTGGTAATCTTTCTTTTTGACATATTCTCTCTCCTTCCAATTAGATTTTGGCTTTCCGTTTTTGATAAATTCATTGTAACATACCAATTTGCTATCTATGAATAGCCTTATTTTTCATTTTTTATACCACAATGCTGACTTTTGTGATATACTATCCTATGATAACGCATTTTGGTATATTCTCTATAAGGAGGTTGAAATGAGCAATATATTTTTTAATATATTCCCTAACGAAAATTTCATTGATTTGTGTATGTATCAATATGGTTATGAACAATGTGACAGTGGGCATTCCTTCGGTCCTGCCGCAAGGAATCACTATCTGTTTCACTATATTATTTCCGGTACGGGAACGCTTATGGCAGATAATGCCAAAGGAGAAACCCTGACCTACTCCATTAAAAGTGGGCAGGGCTTCTTGATTTTCCCCGGGCAGATAACGACTTATTATGCTGACAATACTCTGCCCTGGGAATATGTGTGGATTGAATTTGACGGCCTGCGTGTAAAAGAGGTACTGACTTTGACGGAGCTCTCGGTAAATACGCCTGTGTACCACCCGCACTCCAAAGACCTGCGTGAACAGATGATGAACGAAATGCTGTATATTGTCCATCATGCCAAGGAATCGCCCTTTCATCTCATCGGGCACCTTTATCTCTTTTTGGATTATCTTACCCAATCTGCCAAATCAACAAAGCTGGTGCAGAGCAGTAAAATGAGCGATTACTATATCAAAGAGGCGATTAACTATATTGAACAAAATTTTCAAAACGACATTACCATAGAGGATATCGCCGCTGTTTGCGGAATCAACCGCAGTTATTTCGGAAAGATTTTCCGCAATTCCATCGGACGTTCCCCGCAGGAATTTTTGATGAACTATCGCATGGTAAAGGCTACGGAATTATTAAAGCTGACCTCCCTATCCATTGCAGATATCGGCTCTGCCGTCGGATATGGAAATCAGCTCCATTTTTCACGTGCATTTAAAACAATATACGGCGTATCGCCGAGAGAATGGCGAAACCGGCATAAGTAGCAGGTCAACGAAAAAATCCATAAACAGCTCTCAGACTCCTCCTGCAGAATCATTGTAATGGCTTTTTACTTTAAGCCGATTGATTGCCCTTGCAAGATGTGCCTGCGCTAAATGATATTCCTGTATACTTTTTTTCTGCAGCATCGCTTCTTTCGCCATATCCGCCTCCTGCTTGGCCCGTATGGCGTCGATGTCCTCCGGATATTCTGCGGAATCTACCAGCACCAGGACTTCATTGTCCTCTATCTTTATCATGCCACCGGAAACCGCCACCACTATCTTTTTCCCGTCCGGCAGGGTATAACGCAGGGTTCCCGGGACTACGGCCGCAATCATATTCCTGTGGTGCGCGAGCACGCCATACTGTCCCTCCACGTTGGGGAAGACCAGCATCTCACATTCTCCCTCATAAAACGGTTTGTCCGCCGCATAAACGGCCAGCTGAAAAGTGCTCATCAAACACCACCTTCTTCCAGCTTCCGGGCTTTTTGAATCACATCATCTATGGTTCCCACATTATAAAAGGCAGCCTCGGGATATTCGTCCATTTCACCGGAAATAATTGCCTTAAAGCCCCGTATCGTCTCCTTAAGCGGAACATAGATGCCGGGGATTCCGGTAAACTTCTCGGCCACATGGGTAGGCTGTGCAAGAAACCTCTGGATTTTCCTCGCACGATTTACCGTCATCCTGTCCTCATCGCCCAATTCCTCCATACCCAATATTGCGATAATGTCCTGCAGCTGATTATACTTTTGCAAAATCTCCTGTACGCTTCGGGCAATCTCATAGTGCTCCTCTCCGACAATATCCCTCTCCAAAATTCTGGAGGACGATTCCAGCGGGTCAACTGCCGGATAAATTCCCTGCTCTGCTATTTTTCTGGAAAGCACGGTTGTTGCATCCAAGTGCGCAAAGGTCGTTGACGGAGCCGGATCTGTCAGGTCATCCGCAGGTACATATACCGCCTGAACGGAAGTAACAGACCCTTTTCGGGTAGACGTGATTCTCTCCTGCAGACTGCCCATTTCCTCTGCCAGCGTTGGCTGATATCCGACCGCTGACGGCATACGTCCAAGCAAAGTGGAAACCTCGCTGCC
>CAMWYL010000358.1 GCA_947178465.1 uncultured Lachnospiraceae bacterium
GAGGAAGATAACGATGTAGACGCTGTTGACGAGTCAAATTGTCATCCTGAAATCCGGTAGCGGTTCGGAAGCCGTATCCAAAGCGGATACATTTGTAGAGCTGCTGCTTGCAGCGAAGAGCCGTGCGGGGATGGGAGCGTAAGGATGATGCAGGGGCTGACTTATTACATACCGGGTGTTATTGTTCTTGTATTGGGGATAGTCGCCGTCTTCTGGCTGGTTCTCTTTATACGGAATTTCGTGCGAGAGAAAAAGGGGCAGGCTACCTGCATAAAATGTAAGGCAGCCGCGTCGAAGACGACACAATATCCGTATTTATTTTTGCTTCCCGTTTCCTTTGGGGATACCTATGATAATGCAGAGAGCTATCTCCGTACCCACATGATGCCGATTCCCGGTAAACAGCAGATTCCTACCGGGCAGCGTGCATGCAAGGTTGAGGTATTTGACTGTCCCAACTGTGGCGGCAGGCAGGTTGAAATCACGGATTTCCTGCAGGTTCGCGGGGAGGATTACGCAAAGGGCTACTATGATTTTGCTTATGAAGAATTCCGTCCTTTGCTGGAGCAATGGGAAAAGATGTATAACAGATAATAATCAGAGGATTTGAGGCAGTTATGAAAAGTAAAGTGGTAAAATTTTTTGAATTTATAGTGGTAGTTGCTGCGTTGTTTGTCGCTATTCTTGTGTCAAAGAACCTTGGCGTTGAATCCATGCTGCGCGGCAAAGAGGATTCGGTCACATTATCCATGACGGAGCATGGTCTTGCGGAGGACTATATCGGGTTGCCCGCTGCGGATGACATTCCTCGTATTGAAGACCTTCAGACTTGGGATGATACATGGCAGACAAGTTTTGTGACGATTGAACCGATCAATATCATATCTACGGGAACCGGTACCCGCAATAATTGGATTCCCGCGTACAGCAACGCTTCCAGACGGAGAGGTCCGCGTAGAAAGGCGGAGGTCAGTTCGACGGCATTTGATGTTTTTGGGGATTATGCGGAGTATTACCTGATTCAGCTTCCGGATAAATCCTATATTCTTGCGCAGATGTCCATGGATGACGCCCGAAAGCTTAAAGCGGGGCAGGAGATTACGCTTCCGGTAGGGCAGAAGTCTGCCGTGAATCGGAATGTGCTTGCCAATATAAAGGACTTGTGCGAAGAATACGATGTTTATACGGACGGTGTATTCTACTGCATCAATGATAAATGGAATGAGGAGCATTCCTTTATGGTTCTGTTGATACGCTATGGCGTCGGTGCACTGATTGCGCTTGTGCTCGGCACGCTGCTGATTATGCTTGTGGATAAGATTTTCAAGGTAAAGGACTGAGTGTCATAACAAACAGTTGACAGCACACCCGGCGCGGATATATAATAAAATAACATTAAAACTGAAAAGAAACGGATAGAGGTTGCGTCTTTTATGATTACTTTTTAAGAGGTGTCAGGCATCAGTGAGGGAAAAGGAAAGGGAAGGACGCCGAAAGAGAGGAGTTCCTGAGACTCTGATTTTGGGCATACGGTTAAGAGCCGTATGACTGTCATCAACGGATGGAGAGCTATCATTTTGCGGAATAATGCCAATACTGACGGGATTTTGTCAGCGCGGCCGTTTTTGCAGGAACAAAATGCCGACCATCTGAGAGGTCGGTTTTTTTGTTCTTTTTGTGATCATCTTAAAAGGAGGAGAAGATATGTCAATTTTTACAGGAGCAGGGGTGGCAATCGTCACACCGATGAAGCCCAACGGAGAGGTAAACTATGAGTCTTTTGCAAAGAATATTGAGTTCCAGATTGAAAACCACACCGATGCGATTATTGTGTGCGGCACGACAGGCGAGGCGTCCACACTGACGCACGAGGAGCATTTGGAGTGCATCCGGTTTTGTGTAAAGCAGGTTGCGGGCAGGATTCCCGTTATAGCAGGCACCGGTTCAAACTGTACGGATACGGCAATTTATCTTTCCAAGGAAGCGGAGGCGGCCGGTGCGGACGGCCTTCTGGTAGTGACACCGTACTACAATAAAGCAACACAGAAGGGGTTGAAGGAGCATTTCACAATGATTGCACAGGCGGTAAAGCTTCCGATTATCCTGTACAATATCCCGGGAAGAACCGGCGGCGTCAATATCCTGCCGGAGACCATCGTTGCGCTGTGTGAGGAGAATTCGAACATCGTGGGCGTGAAGGATGCGACGGATAATTTTATCCAGTATGCGAAGCTGATGGCGCTTGCAAAGGGCAAGGTAGACGTTTATTCCGGCAATGATAACCAGATTGTACCGTTCCTGTCTCTGGGCGGAAAGGGTGTAATCTCCGTATTGTCCAATATCGCGCCGCAACAGACGCATGATATCTGTGAGAAGTATTTTGCCGGTGAGGTAGCGGAGAGCGCAAGACTGCAGCTGGAGGCGATTGAGCTTGTCGGTGCGCTGTTCAGCGAGGTGAACCCGATACCGGTCAAGAAGGCGATGAATCTGCTGGGCATGGAGGCAGGTCCGTTGAGAAGACCGCTGACGGAGATGGAGGAGGCCAATGCGGTGAAGCTGGAGCAGGCGATGAGAAATTACGGTCTCTTATAAAGCGAAGACTGTTGGGAAATAAGAAGGCTGTATGCCGCAAAGGGCGGTGACAGCGATTTTGGAGGGAATCAGGATAAATGACAAGAGTTATAATGCACGGCTGTAACGGGAAAATGGGTCAGATGATCACGCAGATTATTGCGGAGGATGCAGAGATAGAGATTGTCGCGGGAATCGATGCATCTGACCATATAAAAAATACATATCCTGTCTTTACGGATATTGCAGACTGTGACGTGGAGGCGGACGCGGTGATTGATTTCAGCACGGCGGCGGCGGTCGATAAGCTGTTGGCGTATTGTGTGGAAAAGAGCATCCCCTGTGTCCTGTGTACGACGGGCCTGTCAGAGGCGCAGCTTGCCAAGGTGGAGGAGGCGGCGAAGAAGGTTGCCATCCTTAAATCGGCGAATATGTCACTTGGAGTGAATATGCTTCTGAAAATCCTAAAGGAGGCGGCAGGCGTGTTGGCGCCGGCAGGGTTTGACATTGAAATCGTGGAGAAGCACCACAATCTGAAGGTAGATGCGCCGAGCGGTACGGCGCTTGCGCTTGCGGATTCCATCAACGAGGAATTTGACAATGAATATGAGTATGTCTATGACAGAAGTCAGGTGCGCAAAAAGCGGGATGCGAAGGAAATCGGTATCAGTGCGGTCAGAGGCGGGACGATTGTGGGCGACCATGATGTGATTTTCGCGGGAAATGACGAGGTAGTAACGTTTTCCCACCGTGCGTATTCCAAGGCGGTCTTTGCAAAGGGCGCGGTACAGGCGGCAAAGTTCCTGAAGGGGAAGGGCGCCGGCAGATATGACATGAAGGATGTAATTGCGGAGGCGTAGATGGAATTTCGGCCATGTATAGACATTCACAACGGACAGGTCAAGCAGATTGTGGGCAGTTCGTTGACTGACAAGGACAATCAGGCACGGGAAAATTTTGTTGCCGCCAAGGGAGCGGATTATTATGCCGCATTATATAAGGAGAGAGGGATAAAGGGAGGACATATCATCCTCCTTAATCCCGTCTCCAGCGAATACTATGAGGCGACAAGAGCGCAGGCCGTGAGTGCGCTTCGGGCATACCCGGGCGGGCTTCAGATTGGCGGAGGAATCAATGACGAAAACGCGGCTTTTTATCTTGAGGCGGGTGCTTCTCACGTGATTGTGACCTCCTTTGTGTTTCAGGAGGGCCGTATCAATAGGACGAATCTGGAACGGATTTTCAAGGCGG
>CAMWYL010000359.1 GCA_947178465.1 uncultured Lachnospiraceae bacterium
ACTTTTCTGTACATTTGAACGTTTTTTTTCCTTCAAAAATGTCAAAAGAGCAAACTCCTTGGCGGGGAAGGTCCTTTCCTCGCCGTTCACAAAAACCCCGCGAGCCGGCTTGTCAATCCGAATGCCTCTGATTTCCACAATGTCATTTTCCTTGGTGTGGCTCCCCACCAGCCTGTTATAGCGTGCCATATGCGCCTTCACGCGCGCTACCAGCTCGCTGGGGCTGAACGGCTTGGTCAGATAATCGTCAGCACCGAGTCCGAGTCCGCGAATCTTGTCAATATCATCCTTCTTAGCCGACACCATCAGAATCGGCACGTTCTTGTCCTCACGAATACGCTTGCAAATCTCAAAGCCGTCAATTCCGGGAAGCATCAAATCCAGAATAATCAGGTCAAACTCCTCTGCCAACGCCGTGGCAAGTCCCATATCGCCGCTGTTCTCAATCGTGACCTCAAAATCATTCAGCTCCAGATAGTCCTTCTCAAGCTCCGCAATCGCTTCCTCATCCTCTACAATCAATATTCTGCTCATAAACCTGTCCTTTCTCTATTTTTATTATCTCTTTTAATTGAATTCCGCTTTCATTTAACAAGTCGTTCCGCAGCTGTATATCCGCTCGGCCAAGCTGTTTATAAGTCACCGAAATACTTATTTTGCCAATATACGGTAGCAGTCAAACCGGTACGCCTAAA
This sequence comes from uncultured Lachnospiraceae bacterium, assembly GCA_947178465.1. Lineage (GTDB taxonomy): Bacteria > Bacillota > Clostridia > Lachnospirales > Lachnospiraceae > COE1. Next base: position 696 of record CAMWYL010000359.1, read on the forward strand.
TGACGATTTCGTCTCTCTTATCCGCATACTTTCTGATTACAAAGTGCATGCAGGTGCCTTCGCCTTCCTTGCTTGTCGCCCATACATACCCGCCATGATCCTCTATAATCTTCCTGACGATGCTCAGTCCGATACCGCTGCCCCCCTGCATGGAGTTGCGCGAGGCATCCGTCCTGTAAAACCGTTCAAAGATATTCCCGATGTCCTTCGCCGCGATTCCTTTTCCGTCATCCTCAATCTCTACCTTCACTGACTCACCTTCATCAAGAATGCGGATGTCGATGACACCCTTGTCATGTCCCATGTACTTCACGCTGTTGCTGATAATATTGTTGATAACCTTCTTAAGCTGCTCCGGATCCGCCACAATACAGGTGTCCGCAGGAACCAGATTCGTATAATTCAGACAGATATTCTTCTGCTCCAAGTCAAGCCCGACCTCCTCCACGCAATCGGAGAAGTAATCGGATATGTTTAAAATAAGGAAATGATATGGGATTTTATTGGAGTCAATGCCGGAGTAGGTCGTAAGCTCATTGATCAGTTTGTCCATATCGTTTGCTTTACTATAAATGGTCTTGATATATTTGTCCATCTTCTCCGGCGTATCGGCCACACCGTCCATGATTCCTTCCACATAACCCTTTATCGAGGTAATGGGCGTCTTCAGATCATGCGAAATATTGCTCACAAGCTCCTTTGATTTCTTCTCGCTTCGGTCTGTTTCCTCCGCATTCTCCTTCAACCGCAGGCGCATCTGCTCATAATTGCCGTACAGCTTACCAATCTCACTTTCATTGGCCGAAGACAGTCTGTAATCAAAGTTGCCCTCCGCAATATTCTGCATGGCATAGCTCAACTCCTTGATTGGCTTATAGATGTCATTATTTACCCATGCAGTGATAATTGCACTTGTCGCTATCAGAATCAGCACCATTGCAATTGCCAGAAATGCCATAAACCGCTTACTGATCATCGCACCGATCATAAGATCCTGCTTGGTCAGCTCTTTTATGACATCAATGTTCTCGTGATAGCCAAAGCCAAAAATGGCCACAGTCCCAAAAATAACAGGTACCAGAATGATGCTAAGAAACAGAACCATCATTTTTGCCTTTAATTTCATAACCTGATGTTCCTTTCTTTGAATATCTATTGTCATTTTATCATACTCTCCGATGAAATATAGGGGTTTTTGATTTTCTTTATGATTTTTTTATTGTATTAAAAATAATTTTCCAAATTTTTCTTGATTTTTTTGTATGTTATATTTATAATAACAATAATCGTTCCTGTTATTATTTTATCAACAGTGCATGCCTTCCATGCAGCAGGTTTTAGAAAGGCCGCAGAATCATGATGATGAGGTACAGCCGCCAAAGAGAGGCTATCTTGTCTTTTCTTGTCTCAAGAAAAGACCACCCAACTGCAGATGTTATCTACTCCCATGTGAAAGAGGAGTATCCTAACATCAGTCTGGGCACCGTTTACCGGAATCTTGCCCAGCTTGCCGATGCCGGCATTATCCAGAGACTATCCTTTGGAGATGCGGATACGGTTCACTTTGATGCAGATACATCCCCTCATCACCATTTCGTGTGTTCCGGCTGCGGACGCGTGATGGATTTGCACCTTGAGGGTCTTTCTTTTCTTGATGAAGAGGCGGGCAGGCACTTTGACGGAATGATACAGGGACATAGTATTTATTTCCACGGACTATGTAAGAATTGTCTGGAACAACAATATGCCGAAACGGCGGAAAACGGAGGAAAAGAATATGAAGTATGTATGTAGCGTATGCGGTTATGTTCACGAGGGCGACAGTGCACCGGAGAAGTGCCCGCAGTGTGGTGTTCCTGCTGAGAAATTTGTAGCACAGAATGATGGAAGATCTTGGGCTGCAGAGCATGTTGTAGGTGTTGCACAGGGTGTAAGCGAGGATATCCTTGCAGATTTAAGAGCAAACTTCAACGGCGAGTGTACAGAGGTTGGTATGTATCTTGCGATGGCGAGAGTTGCACACAGAGAGGGCTATCCTGAAATCGGTCTGTATTGGGAGAAGGCTGCATGGGAAGAGGCTGAGCATGCAGCGAAGTTCGCAGAGCTGCTTGGCGAGGTCGTAACCGACTCCACCAAGAAGAACCTTGAGATGCGTGTGGAGGCTGAGAACGGCGCTACCGCAGGTAAGTTTGACCTTGCAAAGCGCGCGAAGGCTGCCAATCTGGATGCGATTCACGATACCGTCCATGAAATGGCAAGGGATGAGGCAAGACATGGAAAGGCATTTGAAGGGCTGTTGAAGAGATACTTCAGCTAATTAGAAATACTGTAAAATCAATGTTTTTGAGGGTTTAAGGGTATGTTAGAGCAATCTGATATGCCCTTATTTTTGTGCAAGCGGTTGTGTTTGAAAGTGGGTCTTGATTTATATTTTTTATTATAGAAACACACACCTTTAAATGTGTGTTTAAAAAAGAGATAAGCATTAACTTATCTCTCTTAGGTATTGCAATAGATAAACTTGAAATTGTCACTTTCTACATACTGTATTGCAAAAAACAATCATTAGCAAAACATCTACAAAAATAATTCCAAGTGAAATATATGCAAAACCAGCTGGCAACACGTCCTCAAACAAGCCCATAACAAGGATGAGAACTGCCATAACTGCCATTCCAAATCCTGTTGTTTTACATAATTTCTTTTCATTGTATTTTGCTTTTTCTTCTTTTGATGCTGTATTATATCCAGAAATAAGCCAGCTTCCATGACCGGAAAGTAAAATTATGGAAATCACCAAAAATATTACAAATCCAACCCATATTATCCAATCTGCCCCATTCGATATGTCTGCTAATTTCATTATATTATTTCCTCCGCCAAATCCCGATTTGTTAGAATGAATTATATCATAATTTACTTGATAATGATACTTTTTACTTATAATATTTTTTCTATCTTGTATAATTTAATGTACACAATGTACAGGTTAATTGCTTATTAGGATTAGGGTGTCAAAAGGTGCTTGAAGATTTTCTATCCGGCAAATTGCACAAAATATCGCACGCTGCTGACTGCGGCAAATGGATTTACTAAATATTCCGGTAAGGTCAGAG
>CAMWYL010000360.1 GCA_947178465.1 uncultured Lachnospiraceae bacterium
CATACGAGATATCCGTGTTCTCCTCGCTGGTCTCCTCCACCAGATTATCACTTACATTGAAGAAAAACGGCTCATTGAACGCCATACTCGTCATCTGGTTGTTGATACGGCTGGCCGCCGGCAGAAGGCGCATCGCCGCAATCACAAAAGCCGCAAACAGGGAAACCATACCGGTCACATCCGCGCCTGAGACGATCAGCACCAGAATATATCCCAAAAGCCCCGCGATACATACCGTCTCTATTAAAAGCTTCGGCGTATTATTAAAGAGACTGAACCGCTCCATCGCCTTGACATATCCCTTGCCAACCTTGCAGTATTCCCCGATAAAATACTGCTCTCTTCCGGCCACCTTAATTTCCTTGATGCCCTGTATCGTCTGTGCAATCCACGCAAACATGGAGGCGCCATAGTCTTGATTTTCCTTTCCGGTGCGGTTCATAATCGGCTTAATGATATTTTTGATAACACCAAGCGTCACCACTAAAAGCGCCGCTATCACAATCGTCATCACAATATCCTGAACCGCAAGCGCAGCCACAAGAAATACCGCGACAATCGCCTCTGACGCAATTTGCAGCACGGACATGATCAAGGCATACATATTGCTCACATCTGCCGTAATGCTTCGTTGAATCACGGCCGTCTCCGCGTTCAGATAGTATTCATATTCCCGCCGTACAAAATTCTTCATCAGATTCGAGGCCGTCTGAAACTGATTGGTATATACAAACCGATAGAGGCTCCTCTGCAAAACAAACTGAAAGCTGTTTTTCGCAATATACAGCAGGATCAGGAACAAAATCGCAAGCACGGAAAACTGCACGGTATTCTGTAAATGCAGGATACGGCAAATCATCTGATAGGTCTCCCCCTGCGCCAGCGTATCCGGCGTCAGTATCAGCTGTACCACCGCCATGACCATCATCACGGCCCCGGTCTCAAGCCCTGCCGAAATCAGCATCATCACAAGGAGCTTTGCCATGGAACGCTTCTGCTTCCCATCCATCAATATGTTGATCTTTTTTAATATCCTGAGCATTTTATCCTATCCTCCCAAACAAACCATAGCACCTTTTATCCACGTTCAATGCCGGTCTCGACTTCTATTTATCCGCGAGCTGCAGCCCCGCCTTTTTGTTGTATGCATGCTTCTCAGGATCTTCATAAGCATCCCAAAAGGAGGCGCCGAGATTGAGCTTTTCCTCCACAAAATCCATATTGTTCATCGCCGTTGTTACGATGGATACCGCCCTTTTGATGTGAAGTCCCTCAAAAAAGTTCAGCACCTCCACCGGGAACCGTCCCTTGAGCACCACCGCATCCGGACAAAGCGCCTCATAATCAATCAGATCCCGCGGGTGCGGCTTAATCAACACACGGTACCCCTTACAGTATTTCTCAATCACATCCAGACATACCCGCTTCCTTGCCTCCACATCCACCGGATGCGGCTCGGTCAGAAAGCAGGCAAATTCCTCTCCCTCATGCGAAGGCTTCATCTGTTCCATGAGCCTGTCCGCATCCTCAATAAAAGCCTGTATCATCCGCTTTTTCTGTCCGGTCGTCAGCGCCCGCTCCAACGGCTTGCGCGGCTCCTCCTTCAACCGCGGACAGGCAGTCGGAACCTTACTGATGTCATTTACCTCCATATCCAAACAGTATTTCCCCCAGCCGTTCATAATAAATATCAGATTGTGCAGGGAAAACCACGTCTTTAATTGAAAGTGGCTGTGATTGGCAACATAAGCGTCGTCAAGGTTCTTGAGGCAGTCAAGACCGTCCTCCACCGCATGATAGGGAATATGCTTATAATTCAGATAATACCCGATCGGGTCACTGTCACAGAACACATAGATATCCTCATACGCCTCAAAATCAATTTTCTTCATATAAGGCGCCTCACATCTTGCGAGTTTCTTTGTGAAAATCATACGGTTGACCATATTTCTCAACAGATTTCCGTAATCGCGGCGGTACTTGGCAAGCTGCGGGAAAAACTCCTCCCGTTTCTCGTCCAATGCAGTCACCGTATGAAAAATGCCTGTCCGCTCAAGGCGTTCCCCAAGACTTTCAAAATCCGTGGATATCGCGCTTAAAGCTATATCGCCTTTATGGTATTCGCCGTGAGGCGTCTCCCGTTCCAGTTTCATTTCCTTTAATATGGACACATAGACATGATAAAAGGTATGGCATATATATATTCTGCTCTTTGTTCTTCCCATTTGAGCGATATTCCTCCGACGTTCTCAATATTGTTTGTGTTACCGGACAATACCGGTATATGCCAGATTCCCGATAATCACAGAATCAGGCTTCCCGCGTATACGCATATCCCTTCCGTGGTGCGATCAACGGCGCAGGGCTGAGCGGCCCATGCGCCTGCACGACCGTTTTCCCCTCCAAAAGTCCCCGGCAGAAGGCATACAGCCGATTTGCGGCCTCCTGCGGATTCCATTCGCTTATCATCGTCTCATACGCACCCTCGCCAAGCTGTCCACGCAGCGTCGAATCAAGGCAAAGTTGTCGGACCTGCGCATAGAATTCTCTGAAATGTCCCGTTTTATAAACCATTCCGTTCCTTCCATGCTTCAACAGAAACGGCACCGCCCCGATTCCATGTCCCGCCACCACTGCACAGGCGCTATTCATGGCCTCATTCAAAACGGCTCCCCATCCCTCCATATAGTCGCTCGTAAAGAGAAACAGGTTTGCCTCCTCCATAAACCGGCGCACCTCCTTGGGCGGCCGGAAGCCGTGAAATACCACCTCATCGGAAAGCCCGTATTTCCTGACCATGGCCTTCAGCTCGTCCTCCTGCACACCGCCGCCTACCATGTCCAGGCGGAAGGGAATCCCCTCCGCCTTCAGACCTCTTGCGGCCTTAATCGCATACTCCGGATGCTTGAGCTTCAGGAACCTTCCCGCCCAGAGTATTCTGACCTGCTCCCGCCCCTGTGCATCCTGATGGCGTTTGCGCGCAAACAGCTCATCAAGCGCATAAGAATTGACCTCCGGGAAATATCCCCACACATACTTCTTATTCGGATATGCCTTTACAATCGCAAAGTCAGACGCCACATACGCCCCATGACACAACAGATAAACAGGCCCGGCAGCATATTGCGTATGGTCTTCGTACTTCTTTTTCCTGCCGCGCGGAGAAATGGATTTCCACTGTCCCTCGCGATAAAGGCGTTCACTGGCGCGAATTACGATTTTCCCTGCTTTCAGACGCGGTTTAATATAGCTTTCATCCTCCACTCCGCCAAAAATCACGATATCGCTGTCCATCATCAACGCGGCGCAGCCCTCCGCATCCTCATAATAAAGCTTCAAATACGGGATGCTTCGGACCTCCGCCCCCCATCCCATTTCCACTCTGTCCTTCTCCATCCGCTCTGTCTGCACAAAGGAGAACCTGCTGCCAAGTCGCGCATAAAGTGCGTTCGACAGCGGTATCTGATGGTGATTGATATAATTCGAAACGATTGTTATTTTAGGAATGTCAGATGTCAATTTCATCATAAATCTCCAAAAGCCTTTGATAATTCCTTTCCGGATCATGCGTCTGCAGCGCGTGCGCCCTCGCGTTGGAGGACATGGACATCGCCAGCTTATCATCATCGAAGATGCTGCATATCGCCTCCTTGAGCCGCTCCGGCTCCTCGCGGGGATAGAGCAGCCCGTCCATGCCGTCGCTCAGCAGGTTGTGGATGCCGACGAACTCGGAAGAAACCACGGGAAAGCCCAGAAGCAAGGCCTCCCCCACGGAAATCGTCGAAATTTAAAATGCAGA
>CAMWYL010000361.1 GCA_947178465.1 uncultured Lachnospiraceae bacterium
GAGGTACACGATCAGCAGATATTTTACCTGTATGAATGTGAGACGCAGACAAAAATGCTGGAATTGGATTTCTCGAGAATCGACAGTCCGGAGGTAAAAATGCTTCAGGAGCGAATCTGGAAGGACAACAATTGGGGCGCGGGAATTTACAGTGTTTTAGGGGAAACCACAGGCACTTTTCGACACTTTTTTAATCTGGTCGGCGCAGTTGTGATCGGACTGCCGGCCGCGGGATATCTGATACAGTCAGGAGAGGCGGCAGGATGGATTGTCTTAGCCGTGCTGGTGGTGGTGCAGGTTATCGGAATCCGCATGCATGTATATTTCCGGAAAATAGCGGATGTATACCGCTATCATATGGCGGAGACAGAGGCGGAAAGGGAGGAGGCTTTGCCCCTTGCATGGCGGTTTGCAAGTCAGGATGGCTTTAACTATAAAAACGGCAAGGACATCCGTATATATGGAAGCTATGATTTGATGGAACGATGGACGACAGAGGTATACCGGCATAAGGGCTATCGGGACAAGGTATTGAAGGGTGTGAAGGGAGATGCGGGAGACGGCTTTGTCAGTGCGATGTCAGGTGGTGCGATTAACGGTGCATCCTATCTGATTGTTGCCATAATTGCACTGGCAGGTACGATTACAGTCGGCAGTGTTATCCGGTTTGCAGGATGCCTTGTCAGACTTTTGGAGTCGGCAACAGGATTGTTTCACACACTTTCAGGGCTGGCGCTGGCATCCAGAAGACAGCTTACAACCCTGGAGCTGATCAGCCTGCAGGATGAGATGTACAAGGGGAAGCTGCCGGTCGAAAAGCGTAGCGACAACGAATATCAGATTGAATTTCGGAATGTGTCTTTTCAATATCCCGGGACGGAGCAGTATGTACTGAAGAACTTCTCCATGAAGCTCAAAATCGGGGAAAAGCTGGCGATTGTCGGCATGAATGGTTCCGGTAAAACGACGATGATTAAGCTGTTGTGCCGACTGTATGACCCACAGGAAGGGGAAATCCTGTTAAATGGTGTCAATATCAGGAAATTTAAGCAGGATGAGTACAGCAGGCTGTTTTCCGTTGTATTTCAGGATTTCATGCTGTATCCGTTCCCTTTGGCACAGAATGTGGCAGTAAATCAGACCTATGATGCGACGCTGGTGAAACAGTGCCTGGAGGATGCTGATTTCGGTACGCGTCTGTCTTCTCTGGAGAATGGCATGGATACGTATCTGTACAAGGATTATGAGGACAGCGGCATAGAGATTTCAGGCGGGGAAGCACAGAAAATCGCGATTGCAAGGGCAATTTACAAGGATGCGCCGTTTATCCTGCTGGATGAGCCGACGGCGGCGCTGGACCCGCTTGCGGAGTACGAGATTTATACAAATTTTGACAAAATCATCGGAACAAAGACAGCAATCTACATTTCCCATCGACTGTCCTCCTGCAAATTCTGCGAGAAAATTGCGGTATTCCATGAAGGAAGGCTGGTGCAGCTGGGGAACCATGAGGAGCTGGTGGCGGACAGGAACGGAAAATATTATGAGCTGTGGCACGCACAGGCACAGTATTATAGTGAAGGGCCACAGACGGCGTAGTTATCTGACAGTATACTGCGAAGATTCAAAAGCAATCAACTTCCATGTGCGGTGGCTTTCCTTTTCCGCCTTGCAGGATGAAAATGCATTCTGCGTCATTTAGCTGAAAATAAACGTGTCAGTATACCGGGGTTGTATATCTATATATTGCTTTTTTCGAAAATCCATGGTGGGAAAATGTGTGCGGAAGGGGCTTCAAATATTTAGTGTTTTGCTTTAAAATAAACACAAAATATATGAAATACATGCCCCCTCAACGTTGACATAGTGGGGGGCAGTATGCTAAACTGTCAATGATAATAGGTACAAGATATAGGGGCAGTATTGACAGAGGTGATAATCGTTGGACAAATACGAATATAAGGTTCGTTCAGAGGAAATAGAAAGACTGATTGATGCGGAGAAGTATGCGGAGGCCGTAAGCATAGCGGATACGATTGACTGGAGAAGAGTGAAAAGCATTACGATGCTTTTAAGAATAGCGGCATTATATAGAGTGAACAGACGAAATGAGGACAGCAGAGCGCTTTTGCTATTGGCCTATGACCGTTATCCCACAAACCGTTCGGTTGTATATTCCCTGTGTGAGGTGTCAATTGAATTAGATGATGTTGTAGCGGCAATTGAATATTACAAGCAGTTTGTAAAGCTGGCACCTAGGGATAATGGTGTCTTTACTTTGCGTTATCGCATTTTAGAGGCGCAGGAGGCGAGTCTTGAGGAGCGCATAGAGCTTCTGGAGGAGCTGAAGAAGCGGGATTATCAGGAGGAGTGGGCGTATGAGCTTGCTTATTTGTACCACAGAGTAGGACTTGCCACGAAATGCGTTGAGGAATGCGATGATATGATTCTGTGGTTTGGTGAAGGTCCCTATGTGCGAAAGGCGATGGAGCTGAAGATGCTTCATGCGCCGTTGACTGAGGTACAGCAGGCGAAGTATGATAACCTTGAGGGAGATACCGATAACAGTTATTCTGACGGTGAATATGCGGAAAACACATATTATAATGATACATATTATAATTATAATAATGAAGCGGAAGCGGACGAGGAATATTTTGATGTTTCCTATTCGCAGACGAGCGGCGTTGAGGCGGGTTATTCCGATGCGGACTACGGGCAGACAGGCTACGCAGAGGATTCCTATACGGGAGAATTCTATGTGGAACAGACTTATGATGAGAACGGATATCCGGTAGAGGATTACGGCAGCAGCTATGGTGAGGAAAACTATCCGAATACGGGCTATGGCGATTCCTATTCCTATTCCTATCCAAACGAGGGTTACGGTTATACGCAGACGGTAACGCCTGTTGATATGAGCCAGTACAATACCATCAATCTGCAAAAGGTGGTTGCCGAGAGCATGAAGGAACTGTTCCCCGATGAGGAGGAGAACGTATTTGCACAGGAATCTGTAGAGGAGGAGATACCACAGGAGGAAGTTTTGTCCGACCCCGAGACACAGATATATGCAATGAACGGGCAGTATGAAGCACCGGATGTTCCGGCGCAGGAGAATGCTTCCACGATAGCGATACAGGCGGCTGCACCGCAGAGCACAACCGGCAGGGTTGCCGAAATGGTGACAAACGTGTCGGAAAAGAACCCTGAGCCGGATACGGGTGCGATTAAAAAAGTATTTTTGCCCGGCAAAGATGCGCGTTTTATGAAGGATGATATAGAGCCGGAGGAGCCTGTGGAGGCACCGGAGCAGACTGCGGATACTGCGCAGAATCCGGAGACGAATGAGAGTATTCTGAAGGAGGCGCCGAGGCTTCAATCCGGGGAAGAGGAGCCTTTTAAGCCGATTGCGGGGCAGATGAAGCTGGACGACGTATTGGCTGAGTGGGAGCGCATGAAGCAGGAGAATGCGCAGAAGCATCAGGAGGAAATAAAGCAACAGGTTTTGACCCAGACAGGGAAGATTTTGGCGCAGTTTGATAACTCCTTAAAGAGCGGTATTCTTGGTGAACTTGCGCAGGAGGAGGAAAAGGCGGAGCGGGCGGCCGCAGGCGGGAACTCCCCTGAGAAGGATGAAATCTTTGAGGTAGATCTCGAGCAGGACGAATTAACGGACGACGAAGATCGTTATGACGTGGAATATGAGAGTGAAGCTGATGAGGAAAGCGATGTCACGCAGTCGGAGGACGACGAAGAGTACATAGTGGAATCCGAAGAGGATGAGGAGTATT
>CAMWYL010000362.1 GCA_947178465.1 uncultured Lachnospiraceae bacterium
TTATAAGTAAATGCACAATATGTTTTAGGTCCTTAAAAATGTAAAAATATACATAAAGAAGTCATTAAAAATGTTGATAAGCATACAAAAAGCAGTTATACTGAGAATTGGAGGTGGGGTGGAATGGAACGTTTTGCAATGCAGGATTTAATAGAGTGGAAGAATGAAAAGCGAAGAAAGCCGATGATTATCCGTGGTGCGCGTCAGGTCGGAAAGACATGGCTGATGAAGGAGTTCGGGCGCACACAGTTTCGGCAGACTGCATATATCAATTTTGATGAAAATATCCGGATTAGAGAGATTTTTGAGGGCAGTCTGGAGATAGAACGCCTGTTGCTGGCTGTCAGTGCGGAAACAGGGATATCCGTCAAGCCACAGGATACCTTATTGATATTTGATGAGATACGGGAGGCGCCGCGTGCACTTACGGCTTTGAAGTATTTTTACGAAAATGCACCGGAATATCCGATAGTGGCGGCAGGTTCGCTGCTGGGCGTCGCGATGCATGAAGGAACATCCTTTCCAGTCGGTACGGTCAGCTTTATGGACCTTTACCCTTTAAATTACAGGGAATTTCTGTGCGCGTGTGGAGAAAAGGTATTGTGCGGGCTTCTGGAAAAAGCGGCGCCTGCGGACGTGTCAATGGTTACGGCGATGAAAGAAAAGTATATGGACTATCTGCGCCAATACTATTATGTAGGCGGTATGCCGGAGGCAGTTTTGGAATTCACCGAAAATAAGGATTATCATAGAGTAAGAAAAATTCAGAGAATGCTGCTGGATTATTATCAACAGGATTTTTCAAAACATGCGGACGCGCATCTGGTAACGCGGCTGAATCAGGTGTGGAATTCTATTCCGAACCAGCTTGCCAAAGAGAACAAGAAGTTTATATATGGACAAATCCGTGAAGGCGCGCGTGCGAAGGACTTTGAATTGGCAATACAATGGCTTGAGGATTGCGGATTGATTCATAAGGTGCATCGCGTGTCAAAGCCGGGGATGCCGTTAAATGCATACGCAGAGCTTTCCATTTTTAAAATGTATATGAATGATGTAGGGCTGCTTGCGGCGAAGAGCGAGCTGCCGCTTCAATCGATCATGAGTAAGAGTCAGTTGTTCACGGAGTTCAAAGGCGCGTTGACGGAGCAGTACGTGTTGCAACAGCTTATTTCGGATGTACGGATAAGGCCGTATTATTATTCAACGAAGAATTCACGAGGGGAGATAGATTTTCTGGTGCAGTCGGAAACAGGCTGTGTCCCGATAGAGGTGAAAGCAGAGGAGAACCTTCGCGCGAGGAGTCTTAGGGCTTTTCGTGAAAAATACAGCCCTAAGACCTCTGTGCGTACTTCCATGTCTGATTACCGCAGAGAGGAATGGTTGGTTAATATCCCGTTATATGCCTTGAATTTTCTCCCTGCGTCAGTCCTATAACTTCTTTATCGGCCGTAATACCTCATAGCCGATTACTTCAGGATAATGCCTCTGATAATCGGGACAGATATCCTCGTTCCATGCATATCCCTTGGTTTTGGGATCGAAGTTCCATGCGAGCTTTTCCACGCGTCCCATGACTTCCCCACAGTCCTTCAGGTAGTCAAAAGGCGGGTGGAAAAAGACAAGATAGTCACTGGCAGGGATGCTTTTGATTTCAAAGCCTTCGGGAATATCGCCGTCATAGTCGTCAGGTACGCCGAAACCATAGAAATATCCTCTCTGTCCGTTCTCGTGGAACCAGCCCGCGGTATGGCAGGTCACAATCGGATGGGAAACATGACTCATGCTGTCGATGGTTCCACAGATTTTATCACAATTGCGTTTGCTGAAAAAGTTCATATAGTCTGCCGACGTGATATCCCAGATACCGATATATTTATGTGCAGGGATATGCTCTACGCGGGTGTGGGAATCTGTTAAAAGTGTTTTGTTCATAGTGGCTCCTCCTTTTTGGATATAATGTTCGGGAAAGAAAACAACCTTTAGGTTGGAAAGGGCGACAGGAACCGGTTTTTTTCGATATGCCGCGGGTGTACAGCCGTATGCGCTCACAAATGCTCTCGTCAGAGCCTCCTGTGAGGAATAGCCGTATTTGACCGCGATATCGATAATTCTTTCGTCTGTGTCACGGATTTCCAGCGTTGCCCTTGCAAGGCGCCTTCCTGCAAGATAGTTTCTCAGCGTCATGCCGCTAATCTCGTGGAACCGGTTGGAGCAATAATAGGGCGAATACCCGATCTGTGCCGACATTTCAAGCAGCGACGGATTCTCCGTAAGATGCTCCTCCATCCAGTTAATCATGCTCTGTACCGCCTCATTCCATTCAAACAAGTCTTTTTCCTCCTGTCTTTGGGTCACTCTCAGTTGATAGGAAGCGTGTGGACTGCCAACCGAAGGTGTAATTGAAGCATAACAAAAAAGTGTATAAAAGTTTTGATGTGAGTTGTAAAGTGTTTTCTGTTATATGTTGTAAAGTATTTTCTGTTTTATAAGAATACTTAGCAAAAGTAACGGAAGTTTCACAAGTATATTTCGTAAAAACGGCGTTTGTTTCACAAGTATATTGTAATGACAGTCCCTGCGGGTGGCAAGCGTTGGTTTCAAAATTTCATCCTAACCTCCATGATTCCACTCTTCGGGATCTCAGATCAGGATGAAAAATGCCGCATTTCAGGCATTTTTCGGGGTGAAAAGGATTTGCAAAGCAAATCCTGGAAGTTCTTTGCGAAACAGCCTTTGCTGTAAGCATTAGAACTTCTTTTCACCCTACCCCCCATGCTGCCTCCCGGCAGCACAAATCATTAATGGGAAGAACGCCGTATTTTAGGCGTTCTTCAGTGTGGAACTTAGAACTTCTTAGCGAAACAGCCCTTGCTGCGAGCAAAGCATCGCTCTGCGATGCTTAGAAGTTCTTTCCACACTATCTTCATATGAAATTCATACCGGTGTGCTACAATAAGGACAGTTAGGAAAAACAGATACCGGGAAATGTGCAAAGAGGAGACAGGAATGCGGATTTTATTTTTGGAGGATGAGCCTACGATTCAGGAGGTGCTCACAGAGTATATGAAAATGCAGGTTTATGACGTAACGTGTGTGGAGGATGGAGAGGCGGCGCTCAGGTTCCTTGCAAAAGAGCGCTTTGATATGGCGGTGCTGGATATCATGGTACCCAAGGTAAGCGGGCTGGAGGTGCTTGCGTGGATAAAGGCGAACAGACCGGATATGGCGGTGATCATGCTGACTGCGCTTGATGATGAAAAGACTCAGCTGCAGGCTTTTAATCAATACGCGGACGATTATGTCATTAAGCCGGTTTCGCCGATTATTTTGCTGAAAAGGATGGAAACCATTCTGCGGCGCGTAAAAAAGACGGAGCTGCAGGCGGAAAAGGGATTGGTGCTCCATGAGGATTCTTATCAGGCCTTTTATGACGGAACCCCGTTGGAGCTGACCCTGAGCGAGTTTCTGCTGCTACAGGTGCTGAAGAAGGAGCCGCGGAGGGCTTTTACACGGGAGCAGTTGATTCTGAGGATTTTTAATGAGGACTATGTGGGAAATGACAGAATCATAGACGCGCATGTCAAGAATCTGCGCAAAAAGCTGCCGGGGAACTATATCAAAACCGTAATCGGCGTCGGCTATCAGTTTCAGGAGGGGGAGTGAGTATGGGATTGTCGAAGAAAACATTTCTCTACAGCATTGTGCCCGCGCTCATTATGGTGACCTTCGTGATCGGGTACTTTGCAGTGATGCTGCCCTCCCTGTATGTGAATTATGTGCAAAAAAGC
>CAMWYL010000363.1 GCA_947178465.1 uncultured Lachnospiraceae bacterium
ATCTCGGATATCGGGGAACGAAGCCGGAGGAGACAATCAGGCGGATGACGGATGAGGTGATTGCGGAGCTGGCGGCGGTTATTGAACCGAAGCATATTTACGGGATTTTTGGCTGCCATACAGAGGACGAACGGATTACGCTGTATCATGAGGGTAAAAAGAATGTGGCATTGAGTGTCCGCAGTAAAAATCTGGCCGGAAATCTGGAGCGGTGTGAGAAGGTGGCGCTGATGGCCGCAACACTTGGTTTGGAGGCGGACAAGCTTCTTGGCAGGTATGAGGTGCTGAATATGGCAAAGGCGTCTATTGCGCAAGCCTGCGGTGCGGCGTGTATTGAGGCTTACTGCAATATCCTGCAACAGGATATCGGGCGGCAGGCATCAGGGCAGGGCTTTTTCCTGCGGCCGCGATTCAGTCCGGGTTACGGTGATTTGGCCTTGGAGACGCAGCGGGACATTTTCCGAGTGCTGGAGTGTACAAAGCGGATCGGACTGACGCTGACGGAGAGTCTTCTGATGTATCCGACCAAGAGTGTCACCGCTTTTATCGGATGGACTACAGACGTGCAAAGCTGCCATATTGGCAGATGCAGCGCGTGTGAGAATATAGGATGTGAGTTTAGAGATGAATAATGCAGAGAAAACAATAAGGGAACAATTGGGAAGGGAGCTTCTGTTTTTTGACGGGGGGATGGGAACGCTCCTGCAAAGCAGAGGGCTTCAGGCCGGAGAGATACCGGAAACATGGAATATCCTTCGTCCCGAGACAATACGGCAGATCCATAAGGAATATTTGCTTGCGGGCTGCAATATCGTGAAGGCAAATACGTTCGGCGTGAACTGCTTTAAATGCAAAGACACGCCATATTCCGTGGACGAGCTGGTACATGTGGGAATCCGACTTTCGCAGGAAGCGATTGCTGCAGTGCGAGAGGAAGGGAATACGAACAGGCCGATGTATACGGCACTGGACATCGGATCTCTTGGGAAGCTTCTCAAGCCGCTTGGTGAGATTGCCTTTTCACAGGCATATGACGCGTTTAAGGAGATTGTGACGGCAGGGGAGCAGGCGGGGGCAGACTTGATACTGATAGAGACTGTCAGCGATTCCTATGAGATTAAGGCGGCAGTGCTTGCGGCGAAGGAAAACAGCAGCCTTCCGGTAATCGTAACCATGATTTTTGACGAAAACGGCAAGCTTCTGACCGGCGGAGATGTGGCGAGTGTTACCGCAATGCTGGAAGGACTGGGCGTGGACGCGGTCGGTTTTAACTGCGGATTGGGTCCGGAGCAGATGAAGGAGCTGCTGCCGCAGCTCACAGACTGCTGTTCCCTGCCGATCGTTATCAATCCGAACGCCGGACTTCCGGTGGTAGTGAATGGAAATACGGTATATAATGTAGAACCCGATGCGTTTGCGCAAAGCGTACAGGCGCTTGTTGAGATGGGAGCGAGTGTTGTGGGCGGCTGCTGCGGCACCACACCGGCTCATATTGAAGCGGTTGTGAAGCGGTGTGAGGGAATGACGGTTAAGCCGGTCACGGATAAGAACCTGACTGTGATTTCTTCTTACAACCATGCGGTGTATTTTACGAGAAAGCCGCTGATTATAGGGGAACGCATTAATCCTACGGGAAAATCCAAATTTAAGCAGGCGCTTCGTGAGCATGACATGGAATACATCTATAAGGAGGGGCTTGCGCAGGAGGAAAAAGGCGCCCATATTCTTGACGTGAATGTAGGACTGCCGGAGATTGACGAGCCGGAGCTTATGGAGGAAGCGGTTACCGGCATACAGGCAATTATTGACCTGCCGCTTCAGATAGATACCTCGGATACGGAGGCGATGGAACGGGGACTGCGTTATTATAACGGAAAGCCGATGCTGAATTCCGTCAATGGTAAAAAGGAATCTATGGAGAGCGTTTTTCCCATTGCGAAGAAATACGGAGCCGTAGTAGTTTGTCTTTGTCTGGATGAGGACGGAATACCGGAGACGGTTGAGGGCAGGATAAAGGTTGCAGAGAAGATTGTACGAACTGCGGCTGAATATGGGATTCCTAAGAAAAACCTTGTGATGGATGCACTTGTCCTTACCATCAGTACCGGACAGGAGAATGCGAATATCACGCTGGAGACCTTGCGGCGCATCCGGTATGAGATGGGACTTCATACGGTGCTTGGCGTGTCGAATATCTCCTTCGGACTGCCGGAGAGAAGCCGTATCAATACCGCGTTTTTTACAATGGCAATGCAGAATGGCCTGAGTGCGGGGATTGTCAATCCGTCGAGTGAGCCGATGATGGCGGCGTATTACAGTTTCAATGCGCTGATTGGAGAGGACGAGCAGTGTATAGAATACATTGCAAGCTGTCCGCAGACCACAGACAAGCGGCAGGTGGTGCCCGCAGCAAAGGGGGATACGCTTTCTCTGGAAGATGCCATTGTAAAGGGACTTTCGGAAAGTGCGCATCAGGCAACCATCCGACTGTTGGAGCAGGGGAAGGATTCCCTTGCGATTATCAATGACAGGCTTATTCCTGCGCTTGATATAGTGGGAAAGGGATTTGAGGAGAAAAAAATGTTTCTTCCGCAGCTTCTGATGAGCGCGGAGGCCGCGAAGGCATCCTTTGAAGCGATAAAAGAAACCCTTTCAAAGCAGGGCAGGCAAAGCGAAAGTAAGGCGAAGATTGTAATAGCTACGGTAAAGGGCGATATCCATGACATTGGGAAAAACATTGTGAAAACGCTGTTGGAGAATTACGGGTTTGACATGATTGACCTTGGGAAGGATGTGCCGTCGGAAGTGATTTTAGAGACCGTGAAGGAGCACAACATTAAGCTGGTAGGTTTAAGCGCGTTGATGACCACGACGGTAGTGAGTATGGAGGAGACCATCCGGCTGCTGCGTGACAATCATGTGGATTGTAAGGTCATGGTGGGCGGCGCGGTACTGACACAGGAATATGCGGATATGATAGGAGCGGATTTTTATTCTAAGGATGCGATGGGCTCTGTCCGATACGCAAACGATTTATATGAGGCGGGAGAACTGTAAAAACGCAAGCTGAGCTACGCAAGCTACTGAGCTTGCGTTTTTGCTTGACAAGAGGATATAGATTCTTTTATACTTTAACTGTATTAATTGTATTAGTACAGTTAAAAAGGAGAACTTGTTGTGATTTTAATCGATTATAAGGACAGGAGACCGATTTACGAGCAGGTCATAGAAAAATTTCAACAGATGATACTTTGCGGTGTACTGGAGCCGGATTCCGCCATGCCCTCCGTTCGGGGATTGGCGATGGAGATGTCACTAAATCCGAATACGATACAGCGTGCATATCAGGAGCTTGAGCGCACAGGATATATCTATACGATCAAAGGAAAGGGAAGTTTTGTCTGCAATACGGCGTCTGTGGCGGAGGGTAAACGCAGAGAGCTTCAGAGGGAATTACAGGGCTGTGTTGATAAGGCGCTGCTTGCGGGAATCTCCGTGGAGTCCCTGAAGGACATGGTAGAGCAGTGTATTGAATGCGGCTTGAAAAAAATATGAAGTGAAGATTCGGATGCTTCGGAATGGAGGTTAAGATGATAACGGCATCTCATATCAGTAAGAGCTTTGGGGCGGTGGCTGCTGTCAGGGACGTCACCGTTAATATAAAAAAAGGTGAGATTTTCGGGCTTATCGGCACAAATGGCGCGGGGAAAAGCACATTTCTGCGCATGGCGTGCGGTATTTTAAAGCCGGACAGTGGTACGATACAGGTAGATGAAC
>CAMWYL010000364.1 GCA_947178465.1 uncultured Lachnospiraceae bacterium
CAAGCTTACGCGGAACAAGCCTTGACGGACACGTCTCCACACATCGTCCACAGTTAATGCATGGACTCGGCTCCATCATGGATACCTCATCCTTGGTCATGCAAAGCAGCGCCGAAGCGGTCTTGGTCGTCGGCACATTCAGATCAAACAGCGCAAAGCCCATCATCGGTCCGCCGGAAACCACCTTCTCCGGCTCCGTCTTGAAACCGCCCGCTTCCGCTATCAAATCCTTATAATTCATTCCGATTCGCACATAGAAATTGCGTGGATCATTTACCGCATCTCCGGTAATGGTTACAATTCTGTTCATCAGAGGCTTGCCTTCCTTCACCGCATGATAAACCGCAACTATCGTATCCACGTTATCCACCACACAGCCCGCGTCCGCCGGAAGCATAGAAGAATTAATCGCCCTTCCGGTCGTCGCATAAATAATCTGACGCTCCGCTCCCTGTGGGTACTTCGTCTTCAACGCCTTAACACTGATTCGTTCTTCATTCTCAACAAGCTTACTCAAAAGCTCAATACAATCCGGCTTGTTGTCCTCAATAGCCAGAATCCCCTGCGCGTTGTCAAACAGCCTCAGAATGATCTTTAAGCCCTCCACAAGCTTCCCGGGCTCCTCCAGCATTCTCCGGTAATCAGAAGTAAGATACGGCTCACACTCCGCACAATTCGCAATCACATACTCTATCTTCTCGGGCTCCTTCGGGGAAAGCTTTACATGTGTCGGAAAGCCTGCACCGCCCATGCCGACAACGCCCGCTTCCTTAATCAGCTCGATGATTTCCTTTTTATCCAGCTCGTCCGGATTATGCGGCGTATATGTAACCTCCTCAAAAAGCTTATCGTTATCAATAATAATTGCATTCACCATATCTCCGGTTACCACACGCCGCGGCTCAATCGCTTTAACCGTGCCGGATACCGTAGCATAGATGGGCGCCGATACGAAGCCGCCGGCCTCCGCAATCTTCTGCCCTGTGAGCACCCTGTCGCCTTTTTTTACAATCGGCACTGCGGGCGCACCGATATGCTGGCTCAGCGGATATACCATCTCCCCCTGCGGCTCAATCGCTTTCATCGGTTTATCCTTGGACAATTCTTTGCCATCCCAAGGATGAACCCCACCATGAAATGTGAGTTTTGCCATTCTCTCTCCCTCTTTTCTTAAAGTTATTGTTATCTATACTATACTCTAATTTTAATCATTTTTCCACCCACTTTGTATGTTTTTTATCACCTGAAACCGCACTATCTTTTGACATAGGCGGCCGCTTGTGGTAATTTATTAATATACACCTTTCTTTGAAAAGAGTATACTCAACGGAAGGTAGAAAGGATTGTGCACAAAGCACGGAAAACACATATGAAATGTATTCAAAAAAGCCTTAAGAAGCTTGTTCCAAGTTATCCGTTGGAAAATCTGTGTGCACCGGCACAGACATTATTTATAGATATCGAAACCACCGGACTTTATGTCAGAAGCTCCAGTCTTTACATGATTGGTTGCGCATATCTCGACACCGACAGTCGCCCAAACACATGGCACTGTATCCAATGGTTTGCCGAGAATTATGAGGATGAGGCCAACGTCTTGGAAGCGTTCGCCGCATTTGCCGACTGCTACCGCTATCTGATCCATTTTAACGGAAATCAGTTCGATATTCCTTATCTTGAGAAAAAGCTGGAGCAGTATCAGATCAGTTTTTCCTTTAACGACTTTGAGGGAATCGACATTTACAGGCGTATCGCACCCTACAAAGCATTTCTTAAGCTGCCGGACTGCAAGCAAAAGACAATCGAGAGCTTTTTAAATGCATCACGAGAGGACAAATATTCCGGTCGGGAGCTGATTGACGTTTACCACGACTATGTGTTGGATGGAAGCCCTGAGAAGGAGCATCTGCTCTTTCTTCACAATGAGGAGGACATTCGTGGGATGTTTGAGATTATCGCTGCGCTTGCCGTTCCCGATTTGTTCAATCTTCCGGTCAAGGTCACAAAGGTTCATGCCAACCATTACAAGGACATGGAGCAGGCGCAACGCTCCGAGATTATTATGAATCTGCGTCTGCCGACCGCGCTTCCCGGCAGCATCTCGTACAGTGCGCATGGCTGTTATTTCAGCGGCAACGGTCCTGAAGGGAAGCTCAGGGTTCCCATTTACGAGGAGGAGATGAAATATTTCTACGCAAATTACCAAGACTATTATTATCTTCCCAAGGAGGATATGGCGATTCATAAATCGGTAGCCGCATTTGTTGACAGAGGCTACCGCAAACCCGCCACGGCCCGCAATTGCTACACCCGAAAGGTTTCCTCCTATCTACCGCAGGGCGAGCTGATCTTTACACCGTTCTTTAAGCGTAACTACGACGACAAGGAACTGTTTTTTGAATTGACGGATGAATTTAAGACCCAACGCGAATTTTTCAATGTATACGCGCATCATGTACTGGAAATGATGATTTCCTGAATCAAAAATCCCGGATGGTGGTTCCATCCGGGATTTTATTTTACTTTCTCACATAGAAGAAAGAATTCTTCCTCTCGTAATTAATCTCTTTGTAGTTCATAATCTGCTCCGTGCTGCCGATAAACAGAATTCCCTTCTCCTTCAGAGAGGCATTGAATTTGCGGAATACCTCATCCTTCGCCTCCTCGGTAAAGTATATCAGTACATTTCTGCACACGATCAAATCACACCGTTCAGGATATGTGTCACGCAACAGATTGTGCTGCTTGAACTGAACACGTGATTTAATCTCTTCAGAAATCTGATAGGAAGGTCCTACCTTAGTGAAATATTTCTTCTTCAGATCGTCCGGCACGGCTGCGACACTCTTCTCATTGTATAATCCGAGCTTAGCCTTCTCAATAACCTGCTTATCAATATCGGTCGCTATAATCGAAATCTGGTTCAGCGGAATATGCCTTGACAGCGCCATAACAAGAGAGTATGGCTCATCCCCCGTAGAGCATGCCGCACTCCAAACCTTAAGGTTTTTCCCGAATTTACTGATGAGTTCCGGAATAATCTCCTTATCCATCAAAACCCACTGATCAGGATTTCTGTAAAACTCCGATACATTAATGGTAAGATAATTAACAAAATCCTCGAAAACAGTCTTGTCGTCGCGAAGCCTCTCAACAAACTTATCATAGCCGGTCACCTTGTGCTTTGCTATCAGAGTATCAATCCGGCGCTTCATCTGCTTCTCTTTGTAAGCATCAAGATTAATCTTAGTAAGGGCATAGACCTCCTTTTTGAAATATTCATAATCGTATGCCATTCTAAGCTCCTCCTTTCGTTTTATTACAACTTTCCACGACCGATATTCCGGCCGCAAGTAAATATCCATACTCCTTTTAATAATAACAAATTGCTCTGAGAATTTCAACAATCCCAGAGCAATATTTATGCTATTCTTTTAAAAATATTTATTCTGCAGCATCCTCTGCTTCCTGCTTCGCGATAACCGCATCAATATCAACAGACACTACATCCGCGTCGCTCTCCTGTGCCGGTGCTTCCTGTGCCTTCGTCTCGGGAGCCAGCAAAGCCTTAATGCTAAGGCTGATCTTTCTGCCCTCCTCGTTAAAATCAACAACCTTCGCCGTCACTTCCTGTCCTACCGTCAACGCATCTGAAGGCTTCTCAATATGCTCCTTGGCAATCTGAGAAACATGAAGCAGTGCGTCAATGCCCGGCTCAAGTTCCACGAATGCACCGCAATCCGTCATTCTGGCAACCTTACCGGTTACCTCTTTGC
>CAMWYL010000365.1 GCA_947178465.1 uncultured Lachnospiraceae bacterium
GAATATACATTAAATAAAGAGCAGTTGAAGAAATTTGAAGGAATGGCGGGCGCGTTTCGAAGGCTGATGATGCAGTACGAGTGCGCAATGCTGGAGGTGGGGACGAAGCTGGAGGTCTTGAATAAGGAGCTTTCCCTTCAGCACAGCAGGAACCCGATAGAGACGATTAAGAGCAGACTGAAATCGCCGGAGAGCATATTCGGGAAGCTGGAACGCAACGGACTGGATTATACCATAGAAAATATAGAAGAGCATCTGAACGATATTGCAGGTATCAGGGTAATCTGCGCGTTTACGGAGGATATTTATATGCTTGTGGACTGCCTGTTGGCGCAGGATGATATCGGTCTGGTCAAGCAGAAGGATTATATATCGAATCCCAAGCCAAACGGCTACCGCAGCCTGCACCTGATTCTGGATATCCCGATTTTTCTGACGGATGAGAAGAAGCATATGCGGGTGGAGGTACAGTTCCGGACAATCGCGATGGATTTCTGGGCGAGTCTGGAGCACAAGCTCAAATATAAGAAGGATATCGAGAATGCCGAGAGTATCTCGGAGGAGCTGAAATACTGCTCGGATATTATAAGCCAGCTCGACCGGCGTATGGAGCAGATTCGGAAACGGATTGACAACAGGGAGACCTATTCGCAGACAGGGATTTTGCCCACCGATTTGGGTTAGACAGCCTGGCGATTTAGCGGTGACTACCCGGCAATTTGGGTTAGACAGCCTGGCGATTTAGGGGTGGCTGCTTGCCGATTTAGCGGTGAGCTGCCTACTGACCTTGAGTAGGTTTTGTACTGTATTTGCAAAAGCCGGACAATGGTGGTAAGATATGTGTTGTGTATAAGAGGTGAGGGAAAAACAGGAAGGGAGAAGACCGGAAAATATGAACATTCAAATGCAAATGGGCGGATTGTTTATCATGTTCCTTCTGCTTTATTTTTACGGACGTCAGGAGACGTTAGGATTATATACGGAGAAGCTTTTCAAACGGGCGATGTATGTTACGGTCGCATGTCTGATATTGGATATCGTGTCGGTAATCCTTATCATAAATCAGGATAAATACCCGTTGTGGCTGGTGCGGTTTGAGTGCAAGACCTATCTGCTTTCACTGCTTTGGTGCGGTTATATGGCGCTTGTGTACGCGAGCGCGGACATTCATCAATTGACAAAGGCAGATAAGTTCGTGCATGGGGCCGGAATTCTGACTGCTGTTATGAGTGTGCTGATATATGTTTTGCCGATAGAGATTTTTTACGATGGCGACAAAGTTGTCTATACGTATGGTATGGCGTGTATGGCAACCTATGTGGGTGCGCTGATACTGATAGTGACTACAATAGTCAAGATTAGTGTGCAGGGTAAGACGATGAATCCAAAGCGGCGCAATGCGATTCGGCTGTGGTTGGTGATTTGGATCATAGCTGCCCTGACGCAGTTTTTGAATAGCGATTTGCTGCTCGTGGGCTTTGCGGGCGTGATTGGAATGGTTATTCTGTTTTTTGAATTGGAAAATCCCGAGGGAAATATTGACAGAAAAACAGGATTTTTCAATCGCTATGCGTTTGTGGAGTTTGTACGGCAGCGGTATCGGGCGGGCTTAAACAGCTGTGGTATGCTCGTTTCTCTCGAGACTGCCCACGCAAAGGACGTGCCGCAAAGTCAAATCGAGGCGGCGATGATAGAAATTGCGCAGTTTATGCGGCGCATGCCGGAGGCGCGGGTTTTCAGTACGGAGGATCGGGAGTTTACGCTGGCCTTTGAGAACAAAGAGGCGCTCGACCGGGCTTACCATATGATCTGTGACCGTTTTGAGCGGGGATGGCTTGCTGATAAGGCGGAGTCTGCATTATTCCTGCAGCCTCGCTATGTACTGCTTCCTTCAGGAAATGTGGCGAAGAGTCCGGAGGAAATGCTCGGCTTTCTCAAATATTTCCGTGCGCACTGTGCGGACGCACAGGATACCTATGCGTTGACGGTGGATGAAGCGAGTGTGGCCAAAAAGCGCGCTCGGGAGGAAATGCTTGAGATGCTCATATGGGCTATGGAGAAAGACCACGTTGAAGTGTTTTTCCAGCCGATTTACTCGACCCATGAGAAGAAATTCGTATCTGCCGAGGCGTTGGTGCGTATTCGGCGTGAGGATGGCAGCATTATCCCACCGGGACTTTTCATTCCGATAGCGGAAGAGACGGGACTGATTTCTAAGCTCGGGGAGATTGTATTTGACAAGACCTGCCGTTTTATTAAGGAAAATGACGTTGCGCAGTACGGAATTGAATATATCGAGGTCAACCTTTCGGTCATTCAGTGCGAGGATACCTCTCTTGCGAAGATGTATATCGACATTATGGAGAAGCATCAGCTTGATCCGAAATATATTAATCTTGAAATCACGGAGTCCGCATCTGTCATTGTGAAGAAAACCCTGCTTGAAAACATGCAGATGCTGATTGATTACGGCGTAACCTTTTCGCTGGATGATTTTGGGAACGGACAGTCCAATCTGAATTATATTGTGGATTTGCCGGTTCAGATTGTCAAGTTCGACCGCGATATGACACAGGCGTATTTTGAGAACGAGAAAGCGCGGTTTGTATTGCAGGCAACTATGGATATGGTGCATGACATGCATTTGAAGGTGGTTTCCGAGGGTGTGGAGACTGCACAGGAGCTGGCTACATTGGAGGAGCTGGGAATTGACTATATACAGGGCTATTATTTCTCCAAGCCGATTGAGGCTGCGGCATTTATTGAGTTTTTGAAGGCGAAGAACCTTGCGTAAAAGAAAGAAAAAGATAAAACGGGGTACAAAAAACGCTTTAGCCAGCTAAAGCGTTTTTTAACTCAAATTCTATATACCACTATAGCACAAATGAAAATATAAGTCTAGTAATTTTTTCGCGATTATTATACGATAAATAAGATTTCAGTAACTATTCACAATACGCAACCTTCTATATGGAAGAAGTACGTATACAAATCCGCGTCTGCGGGTAAAGAAAGGACAGGGATTTTATGGAACAGGACAATCGGAAAAAGACGAAGGAATGGCAGCTTGAGGAGGCACATCTGCGGGAATGCAGGACACTGATTGCGGAGAACATCAGTGAGTATGAGCGTCAGGTTGAGGAGCGTCACAGGGAGACGAAGGAATTATTTGACGCGGTGCAGAGCGGCAATGTGGAGCTGTACGACCAGATGGTGACCTCCAGAAGTCTGGAGGAGCACAGCTTTAACCAGCTAAGCAAGAACCGGGCGGCCTACGAAAGACCGTTTTTCGGCAGGATTGATTACAAAAATCTGGACGAACAGCTCTTTGAATCCGTCTATATCGGCAAGCACGGCGTTCTGCGGGACAAGATTAATGTAGAGGTCGTGGATTGGCGCGCGCCGATTGCCACGGTCTACTATGAGAATGAGCTTGGGAAAGGAAGCTATCAGATTCCCGACAGCAGCGTGGACGGGCGGGGAAAAGACATTGAGTACCGGATAGACCTTGAACTGAAGCGTACCTATGACATTGAAGACGGTGTCCTGCAGGGTTTTTATGACAGCGATGTGGCGGCAAATGATGAGCTTCTGGTAAAGTACCTCAGCAAAAACAGGGACGCGGTTCTCGGAGATATTATTGCCACAATTCAAAAAGAGCAGAATGAGATTATCCGCGAAAATCCGTTCCATAACGTGATTGTGCAG
>CAMWYL010000366.1 GCA_947178465.1 uncultured Lachnospiraceae bacterium
CCGAAGTACTGTCCAGATTCGCGATTCCGGACACGATATTTTCGATGGCCTGTCCCATCTCGCTTACACGCATGGTAGCATCCTCGATTTCCTCTGCCTGAGATACGGCACCCTTGGAAATATCGTCTACCGCACGTGTGATTTCATCCGCATTCATGCTTGTCTGAGTCGCCATTGACTCCAACTCATCTCCCGAATTTAAAACACTCTGCGCCGAGCTTTGAATCGCCGTTGCAATTCTGCGCAAAGATGCCGTACACTCCGCCACACTGCGCCCCATATCACCGATTTCGTCACCGCGCCGCAAAATACTACCTTCAATATTGTAGGTGAGGTTCCCCTTCGCAAGGTTCTCCACCGCCTCCTGTGCCTTCTTGATAGCCTTTACGATTGTAAATGCGATAAGAGCTACTATTACGATCGCAATAAGCATTACAACCACTGCCGCCGCAACTACTGTCGCAACCTTTGCCGCGATATAATTATCAATATCCGTGCTTGGCGTTCCCGCAAATACCATTCCCACAACGCGTCCGTCCGGATTCTCCAACGGAATATAATACGCGTAGTAATTCTCCCCATTAACTGTCAGCGAAGACGAGGAATACTCCTGCCCGCCCAGAACCTTATCCGCCACCGCCGCGGATGCCTGTGTCCCGATGATTCTCTGACCTGTTGAAATATCCCTCAGCGAGGTTGCCCTTCTGGTGTCCCCGTAAAACAATGTGATATCCGATTCCAACCCCTCCGTAAGCGCATCAATGCCTGCCTCATTCTGACTGATATTATAGTCGCCCTTCATCAGCTCGTTGTCCTCATTTAACACATAATCACCATCATTTATGTTGTCATATGACGCCCTTGCAGCGATAGCCGTCGCTTTTACCCGCTCCAGCGCCTCATCCTGCAAACCGCCGCGCAGACTGGAAGTAGAAACCAGAATGCAAACCGCCCCCAATGCAATCAGCGGCAAAATTGCCATCGCCAATAACTTTACTACAATACTGCTTAAAACACTTCCTTTTTTTTCCATACCATAATTCCTCCAAGTTCTTTATCCTTGTGCATTTGCAACTACCGTATCAGAGCCCAAACTATGGTCATTCGGTATATTCTCATATATCGGCTTTTTAAGCTTATCATAAAATTATGTCTAAATCCACATAAATTTGTATTTTATTATCGAAAATTGCAGGAAAATAAATACTTTTTCATCTGTAGTATAAAGAAATTCTATATTTTTCAAAATGAAAACAGTTATATTTCATAAAATTTTTCGTTTCTTTAGGTTGAATTTGTATATTTTGACTGCTATACTTATAGATACTATACATTATCACAAAGAAAGAGAGGTATTTTCAGCATGGCAAACAGATTTATCTTAAATGAGACTTCTTACCATGGAGCAGGCGCAATCGCCAATATTGCAGACGAGGCAAAGGGACGCGCCTTTAAAAAGGCTTTTGTATGTTCCGATCCCGATTTGGTGAAATTCGGCGTTACCAAGAAAGTTCTTGATGTATTGGATAATGCAGGACTTCCTTATGAATTATACTCAAACATCAAGCCAAACCCGACCATTGAAAATGTACAGACCGGTGTGGAGGCTTACAAAAAATCCGGTGCGGATTACATTATCGCTATCGGCGGCGGCTCTTCCATGGATACCGCAAAGGCTGTCGGCATTATCATCAACAATCCCGAGTTTGCGGATGTCCGCTCCTTAGAGGGTGTTGCGGACACCAAGAATAAATGTGTTCCCATTTTCGCTGTTCCGACTACTGCCGGCACCGCAGCCGAAGTTACCATCAATTATGTAATTACGGACGTGGAGAAAAACAGAAAAATGGTTTGTGTAGACCCGCACGATATTCCGGTTGTTGCGTTTATCGATCCCGACATGATGTCCTCCATGCCGAAGGGACTGACCGCCTCCACAGGTATGGATGCCCTGACTCACGCGATTGAGGGCTACATCACGGCCGGCGCATGGGAATTATCCGCCATGTTCCACTTAAAGGCGATCGAGATTATCGCCCGTTCCCTTCGCGACGCGGTTGCAAACACACCGCAGGGGCGCGAAGACATGGCGCTGGGACAGTATGTTGCAGGCATGGGCTTCTCCAATGTAGGGCTTGGCATTGTCCACTCCATGGCGCATCCGCTGGGCGCGCTCTATGATACTCCGCACGGCATTGCAAACGCGATTATTCTTCCTACCGTTATGGAATACAACGCGGAAGCTACCGGTGAGAAATACCGTGAAATCGCCCGCGTAATGGGTGTAAAAGGTGTTGATGACATGACTCAGGAGCAGTACCGCAAGGCTGCCGT
Organism: uncultured Lachnospiraceae bacterium; assembly: GCA_947178465.1. GTDB lineage: Bacteria > Bacillota > Clostridia > Lachnospirales > Lachnospiraceae > COE1. The sequence continues at coordinate 2,335 of CAMWYL010000366.1, forward strand.
TGACGCGGTAAAGAAGCTCTCCCAGGATGTCGGCATTCCGGCTGATTTGAAGGACATTGTGAAGAGGGAGGATATTCCGTTCCTTGCACAGTCTGCTTATGATGACGCATGCAGACCGGGCAACCCCAAAGATACAAGCGTTGAGGATATCACAAAGCTTTACGAGTCACTTCTCTAATAAAATAATAGGAAAAGATATATGAAAAGGGGCCGTCCGCATCGGACAGCCCCTTTTACAGCATCATTATTCTGATATGATTATTTTTCTCTCTTACGCCTTATTTACGGAACCGAATAACTCCATCTTCTCCTTAACAGTCGCTTTAATTGCATCGAAGCCCGGTGCAAGAAGCTTACGAGGATCAAAGCCCTTGCCCTCCAAATCCTTGCCTGCCTCAACATACTTGCGTGTCGCTGCCGCGAAGGAAAGCTGACACTCTGTATTTACATTGATCTTTGCAACACCAAGGGAGATTGCCTTCTTAATCATATCCTCAGGAATGCCTGTACCGCCGTGAAGCACTAACGGCATAACGCCGGTCTTCTGCTGGATCTTGTCCAGCGTCTCAAAGCTGAGTCCTGCCCAGTTTGCCGGATACTTGCCGTGAATGTTACCAATGCCTGCCGCGAGCATATCAACGCCCAAATCAGCAATAGACTTGCATTCATCCGGATCTGCGCATTCACCCATGCCGACAACGCCGTCCTCTTCACCACCGATGGAACCAACCTCTGCCTCGATTGACATTCCCATACCGTGCGCAACTGCAACAAGTTCCTTAGTCTTCTCGATATTCTCCTCAATCGCATAGTGAGAACCGTCAAACATAATGGAAGTAAAGCCTGCCTTGATGCACTTGTAGCATCCGTCATAGGTGCCGTGATCAAGATGGAGTGCTACCGGAACCGTGATTCCCAAATCCTTATCCATCGCCTTTACCATTGCCGCAACCGTGCCAAAGCCTGTCATATACTTGCCGGCACCCTCAGATACACCGAGAATAACAGGACTGTTCAACTCCTGTGCGGTAAGCAGGATTGCCTTTGTCCACTCAAGGTTGTTGATGTTAAACTGACCAACCGCATAGTGGCCTTCCTTTGCTTTCTTAAGCATTTCCGTAGCTGAAACTAACATAACTCAAACCTCCGTTTTCTAATATGATGATTACATTCTTCTGATACTCTATAGTATAGCCTTATTGACAATAAATGTCAATTTGCTTACCTGACAATAATATCAATTGCCTCTTTTTTATCTTTTAATTCGATTCGCGTATGGTTCCCGCCGAACTCACCGTCGAGCGTCCACGCCACCGCCTCCTGCGACTCTATCAAAAGCTCTCCCGTCTTAAAGCAGTACATATAC
>CAMWYL010000367.1 GCA_947178465.1 uncultured Lachnospiraceae bacterium
TATCATAGAAGACCTTCCAAAAGGCTATTTACAGAAAAATTTTCACATTCTCGGTGTTTCTTACGAATGCGGAGCCGGATGCCGATTATACCATTTTTACCATGATGTCTGATAAGAAAACGCCGCTTTTTCTTTCTTAATCTTGTTTAATTCATACAATTCTGCCTCTACAATTTCTACTTCCTCTTTTCCAATCATCGTTCACCATCCTGTTTACGTGGTTCTAATCTCATTCGCAACACATCTTCCTCAATTTGCTCCGTACTTGCTTTAATTTCCCATTTAGCTTGTCCACTCATTTTTACAGTTGCGGCACATCCTTTACTCATATGCCACAACTACACTACTATATGTTTTATGAACCTACTATTGTTCCTCCATTGGGATGAAGTACCTGCCCTGTCATATAGCCGGAATCATCAGATGCAAGAAATACATAACATGGTGATACTTCACATGGTTGACCGGCTCTATCCATCGGTACATGAGATGTCTTTTTGCCAAATGTAGCGACTTCCTCTGCTGAAAAAGACGCCGGAATCAGTGGAGTCCATATTGGCCCCGGTGCAACTCCATTCACTCTGATTCCTTTTTCTACAAGCGATAAAGAGAGTGATCTTGTTAATGCAACAATTGCTCCTTTTGTTGCACTATAATCAATTAAATCTTTATTTCCCTCATACGCAGTAACAGAAGTCGTATTGATAATGCTTCCACCTTTTTTCATATATGGTAATGCATACTGAATCATATAGAAAAATGAGAAAACATTATTCCTAAATATAAATTCTATTTCTTCATGTGGTATATCCAGAATACTGCGATGAATGAATTGCATCGCATGATTATTTACTAAGATATCCAGTTTCCCAAAACGCTCAATTGTTCTATCTACACAATATTTTGCAAAGCTCGGATCTTTTAAATCTCCACATATAAGCAAACATTCCCCGCCCAGTTCTTTTATTTTTTCTGATGTTTCTCTTGCGTCTGTCTCTTCATCATAATAAACAATAGCAACTGAAGCCCCTTGCTTGACAAAATCATAGGCAACCGCTCTACCTATTCCACTGTCTCCACCTGTAACGAGAGCAACCTTATCCGCCAGTTTACAGCATGTTTTGCCGCATTCAGATGTGGGAACCGGTTTCATTACATATTCAAATCCCGGTTGCCTGTTTTGATGTTGAGGCGGAAACGCATAATCACTTCTTTCAAATTTTTCTCCACACTCAAACTTAATATTTTGATACATACTTTCATTCTCCAAAATTGATTATTCTATAATATGCAACAAAAATAATTTCGTTAATTTATGTAAATAAAACGCAGCTTTTCTTATATTTCTCCATTTTAGGGTTACACTAATTCTATCAATAATTTAGGAGGTCATAATGAAGGCGACTGATAAAGATAAACGTATCCGCACTGTCCCAAAAGGAGCTTGGGAAAGCGGCATTACTAATGAGAAGAAAAATCGCTCAAAAAAACAACATCTCAACGATATTACCACCGACATCCAAGGAAACGGATACCCTGTGTCTCATAAAAATCGGGATGATTAAATTGTCCCGACTACATAATTTCTCCTTTGTGCCTGTTTGAAAAAAATTTTTTAACCTGACAGTAGCAGCTGCATTTAGCGTATTCAGCACTTCAATCAGTGAAAAAAAATATTAAAAATCACATGTCGATAATAAATTGCACGTTTACAAATTTTACCTTTAGTTTATTTAAGTGAAGTTTTCATATTTTCCAAAAGTTATCAGGATCACTGCTTCCTGCTCATACTCCTCCCTTTAAACGCAAAAAAGACGCATGGTTTCATGCGCCTTTACGCTGTTATTTTGATATTGAATTGTTTTGCCGATTATGCTAATTGCATAACTTCTGTTTCAAGCTTCTTTAATTCATCAAATGATAATGTCGGGACATAATCCGCAATTTCTCATATGGCTTTCTCTGCTCATTATATACTTTAGAGAAGATTATATACTGACCGATAATATCTTTCTCGTTCTCTTGATACAAAATTTTTACTTCTGCATCAATGGCAACCCTTGCTCCGTCAAAAAATTCCTCAGAAAGTGATATGGTATCGGGAATATTTATTCTATCCCCTGTATAAATCACATACAGTTCAGGTTTTGGCATATCAACCTTTTTACTTCCGCATAAATTTTGGTTGGTACTTTTCTATTATTCCTGCATAATCTCCAAAAATCTCTTAATGTTCTCACTGATATCCCCATGGAAAACCGCGGAGCCGCACACGATAACATTCGCCCCCGCCTCCAGATTGGCCTTTACATTCTCAATGAGTACACCGCCGTCAATCTGCACCTTCACATCCGGATACTTCGCGTCTATCACACCTCGTATTTCCCTTATCTTATCCATACACGGCGTGATGTATTTCTGTCCGCCAAATCCCGGCCGCACCGTCATAACCAACACCATATCCACCATATCCATATATGGAAGCAGCGCACTTACCGGCGTTTCCGGATTAATCGCAAGTCCCGCCTTGGCACCCAGACGCCGAATCTGCGCAAGCGTATCCGCCACGCAGTCGCATGCCTCCGTGTGAATTGTTATCCCGTCCGCACCGAGGCGAATCATCTCCTCAACATAACGCTGCGGCTGCTCAACCATCATGTGTACATCCATAAAAAGCTTTGTCCGCTTTCTCACGCAAGCCATCACGGGCATTCCAAAGGAGATGGAAGGGACAAACATTCCATCCATCACATCAATATGAAGATATTGCACTCCTGAACGGTTTACCTCGTCAAGCTGTGTCCCAAGCTCGCAGAAATCTGCTGCCAGTATTGATGGTGCTAAGTAGTTCATGCTAATATTTCCTCTTTTCTTTCTCTCTCAGTTCCTCATAAAAAGTAACATAATTGTGATACCGCACCGAACTGATATCCCCCTGCTCCAGCGCCTGCTTTACTCCGCAGACCGGTTCATGTATATGCGCACATGTCTGAAATCGGCACTGTACCTCATAAGGAGCAAACTCCGGATAAAACTGCTTAAGCTCCTCGCTCTTTGTCTCAAACAGCGACAGCGAGCTGAATCCCGGCGTATCCATAATGTAGGTATCCTCTGAAACGCTTATCAGCTCCGAGTGCCGCGTCGTGTGCTTCCCGCGTGCAATCTTTTCGCTGATGTCCCCCGTCTCCATCTCTCTGTCCTTTTGCAGACAGTTGACAATGGAGGATTTACCGACACCACTCGGTCCCGCTACCGTTGTTGTTTTCCCTGCAAGCAGCCCGCGCAGCTCCTCTATCCCCTCATTCCTCAAAGCACTCACAAATAAAATCCGGCAGCCGCTCTTCCGATAAATATCCTCTATCCTTGCACACTCCTCCGGTGTGGCGATATCCTTTTTGTTAAAACACAGAATGCATCCCGGCCCTTGCCTGCGCATCATAATCAGAAAACGGTCTGACAGATTATAATTCGGCTCCGGCCGCGCGACGGAAAAGATTAACAACGCCTGATCGATATTCGCCACAGCCGGACGTATCAGAACATTCCGGCGCGGGTGTATCTCCATGATATTTCCCTCACAGGCCTTCGCGTCCGTTATCTCGATTGTCACATCATCCCCGACAAGCGGCTTGAGGTTCTCTTTACGGAAAATTCCCTTTGCCTTACATTCATATATTTCCCCGCCGGCAACATGTACAT
>CAMWYL010000368.1 GCA_947178465.1 uncultured Lachnospiraceae bacterium
ACATAGCCCTTTATCCGTTTATTTCCCTGTCCGAAGGGTATCCTCCCAGCCATCCCTACCGACAGCTTCCCCTTTAATGTCTCGGGAATCCGATATTGAAAGGGGCGGTCAACCTTCTCATGGGAAATATCAACAATAATGTTTGCAAATCTGTCCGTCATCTGCCTGTTCTTACCCCTGCTTTAGCTCTTCCAGTATTTCCTTGATCAATACCCGTTCATCCATCGGGTATTTCTTCCCCTTTATCTCCTGATAGTCCTCATGCCCTTTTCCCGCAAGGACAATAATGTCCCCCTTCTGCCCGTGCGTAATGGCGTACTTAATCGCCTCCCTGCGGTCGCAGATTTCCACATACTCCCCACTGGTCTTTGCCATTCCAATCTTAATATCCTCTATAATATCCTGCGGCTCTTCAAAACGCGGGTTATCCGACGTGATAATGGATAAATCGGCAAGGTTCCCACTGACCTCCCCCATCTCGTAACGCCGGAGCTTGGAACGGTTGCCGCCGCACCCAAACAGGCACACAAGGCGGTTCGGATGATATTCCCGCAGCGTGGTCAAAAGACTCTCCAGCGCCATCGCATTATGCGCGTAGTCAATCATCAGCGTAAATTCGTCCGAGACCCTGACCATCTCTATCCTGCCCTTGACCGTAGCGCCCGCAAGCGCCCGTCTGATGTCCTCCTCCTTCACGCCGAAATGTCTGCAAATCGCAATCGCCGTCAGTGCATTATACGCGCTGAATTTCCCCGGGATATCCGTCTCGATTTCCATGTCCAGCAGTCCGGAAACCTTAAAATCAATGCCAAGGAAGCCCGCTCCCGTCACGAGCTTCAAGTCGCTCGCCCGCAGGTCGGCCTGCTCGGAAAAGCCGTAAGTCTCTATCTCACAGGTGTGGTCCCTGATAATATCCTGCCAATGCTTATCATCACAATTGACGATACCCACCCTGCACTGCCGGAACAGCATCGCCTTGCAGGCCACGTAATCCTCGAAGGTCGCATGTTCATTCGGCCCGATATGGTCCGGCTCAATATTCGTAAAAATCCCGTAATCAAACACAAAGCCCTGTGTCCGGTGCAGCATAAAGCCCTGCGAGGACGCCTCCATAACCACCACGTCACAGCCCGCTTCCTTCATCTCCTTAAAATATTGCTGCAGGGTCAGGGACTCCGGCGTCGTGTTTAAGGCGGGTATCACCTTGTCGCCGATAATCGCCTCTATCGTCCCCACAAGCCCTACCTTGTAGCCGGCCTTCTCCAAAATATACTTGACCAGATAGGTCGTCGTCGTCTTCCCCTTCGTCCCCGTCACGCCGATAATCTTCATGCCGTCGGCAGGGTTCCCGAAATAATTCGCCGCGATAAACGCCATTGCATAGCGGGTATCCTCTACCTTAATTACCGTAACCTCCGCATCCTCCGGCAGGCTGACCTCATGGCTTACCACCAGCACCCGCGCACCGCGTTCCACAACCTCGGCCGCAGCGCTGTGCCCGTCAAAATTAGCGCCCTCAATACATAGAAAAAGGCAGTCCCGTACGGCCTTCCTTGAGTCGTTTACCACCTCGGAAACCGCTGCATCCACACTGCCCCTGATGCATTCATATGTCAGTCCTTTTAATAAATCACTGCATTTCACCATTTCCCCACCCCGTTATAACAGCTCCATCATATTAATCTATGAAAGAAAAAGTCTTTTCATACCGATAAACTCTATTTTTAAGAATACCATATCACTGCTTTTTTCGCAAGGTGGGAAATAGTCAAGTCCCTTCGTATGTATTTGGTGTTTTTGGGGGATTGACTTATTATTCTGCGGCAGATATAATAGCAATGTTACTAATAGTAATATAAAGGAGGAAAAATGGATAACATCATACTTGGACTTTTGCTTTTGGAAAGCAGAACCATTTATCAGTTGAGGGCGCGAATCAGCGAAGGAATGGATTTGATGTACAGCAGCAGTATGGGCAGCATACAGGCTGCCATAAAAAAGCTGCTGAAGCATGGGGATATCCGTTATGAGGAAAGTGTCGAAAACGGAAAATATAAAAAAATCTATTCCATAACCGATACCGGAAAACGTTGCTTTTTTGAATGGGTAAACAGTCCCTTTGAAACACAGAGCGCCAAAAACCCGGAATTGGTAAAGGTATATTTTATGGGGCTTTCCGATAAGGCAACCCGTAAAATAAACCTTGAAAAGTATCTGTCTCATTTAACGGAACGGTATCATATGTTAGACGCCATTTGTAAAGAAGCAGACCGCATAGAAGTCAGTGAAGAAAGCAGGGACATTGTTTTTTATCAGCTCGCAGCGGCCCGTTACGGCAGGGATTTCATGAAATTTAATATCGAATGGTATAAAAAGCTTATTACCGAATCGGAGGATGAAGGTTGAAAGAAAGGAGCATGGTTATAAATATGATGCAGGCGTACAAATCAGAGGCTTCTCCAATTGTATATTATATCAGTGGAAACGAACACAATGAATGGTGTCTGTTTCTTCATGCCGCATTTGTCAGCCACAAAATGTTTCAGGCACAGATTTCGTATTTTGAAAACAAATATAACGTGCTGGCGGTTGACATTATCGGCCACGGACAGTCAACAGACACCAAGAAAGGCGACAGCATCGATAAAATGTCGGCATGGATATACGATATTATGAAAACGGAAAAGATTGAAAAAGTACATATTGTCGGCGTTTCATTAGGCGCTGTTTTGGCACAGGATTTTGCAAACCGCTATCCCAATGCAGTAAATTCACTTGCCTGTTTCGGGGGATATGATATTAATCATTTTGACATGAACATGCAAAAGGAAAACGGTGGAGCACAGATACGAATGATGTTGAAAGCATTGGTTTCCATCAAATGGTTTGCAAAAGAAAATAAAAAAATATCAGCCTATACTTTACAGGCTCAAAACGAATTTTATGATATGAATATTCAATTTCCGAAGAAATCCTTTATGTATCTGGCCTCTTTGAATCGTATGGTAAACATACACCAAACAAAGCCAAGAATGTATCCTTTATTGATCGGATGCGGAAAATTTGATATTCCAATGGAACTGGCAGCAGTAGAAATGTGGAAAAACAGCGAGCCGCAGGCTAAAGTCGTGATTTTTGAAAATGCAGGACATTGTGTCAATATGGATGTGCCACAAAAGTTTAATGAAGTGATGGAAGAATTCTGGGAAACCGGCAGGTGTTGACAACTTACCCGCTGAATTTGTATGAAATACAACGATAAAGACCCGGACGCATCCGAGTCTTTATCGTATATTTTCTTATGAGGGGGGGAGATAGTGAGTGCTTCAACTATCTGTATATTACTATAAATCACAAATGTGTCAGAAATGTGTATAAAGCCTAAAAAAAGCATAATATTTCTAAACAAAAGATAAAGCATTTCTATAAATTTTATTGATAATACTTCATTACCATCTGTATGCTCCGGTTTCCCCGAAATTCATTGATCTCCGGATAATACACCACGAAAAGCCGGATTTCCCCACCTCTCCCGTGATAGAGAGACGCGGCCGCCGCCTGTCCGAACCGCTCGGCAAGGTACGCGTTAAAGGACTCGATATCCCCGAAATATATCAATTCATAGCGACCGCCGTCCGCATCCGCGACCGTAAATTTTGCCACATTTTTATTTGCCCCCAGAA
>CAMWYL010000369.1 GCA_947178465.1 uncultured Lachnospiraceae bacterium
ATTACATTTATTGAAGAGCCATCCAGAGGGATGTTTGGAGTAATGATATTTCCAAACGAAAAAAAATATTTTGTAAAGGATGTTAATTTTAATCTAAATTATGTTTCGTCTGTTAGAATAACACAAAATAAAGCATTAACATCTTATTTTCTTGATTTATTTGGTTATAATGTGCCTAAGTATACCATGGTCTATTCAGAAAATAAATGTAGAAAATATGGCTTGGAGGATAATTTAGCTAAAGGAAAAGAGTTTGCAAAAGCATTGGGGTATCCTGTGATTTTAAAGATTAATGATTCTTCAAAAGGGCAAGGAATATATAAGGTTTATGAAGAAAAAGAGTTAATGGAAAAAGCACAAGATATATTGCTTCAAGTTGATATTTTTCAAATACAAAAATATTATGATTATAATGATTACAGAATAGTTGTTTTGGGAAATAAAATTATTTCGGCATATCAAAGAATACCTTTGTATGTTATTGGCGATGGAGTGAACTCTGTAAAACGTTTACTTGAACAGAAACAAGAGAGTTTTATAAAAGCAGGTAGGGATACTATAATAAACGTTTACGACAAAGACATAGAGAATAACCTACTGAAATTAGGTTATAACCTTGAGTCCGTATTAAGTAATGGTGAAAAATGTGAATTGAGATTTATATCTAACTTGTCTGCGGGTGGAGAATGTATTGAATTAACAGATAAAATACACAAGGATTATGCTGAATTAGGTATAAAGATCGCACATGATTTGAATTTGCATTTATGTGGAATTGATATCATGTGTTCCGATATATCTAAAAGTATGGAGGATTATATTATTCTTGAAGTTAATAGTTCACCAGGTTTAGATAATTATGCTTATGGTGGAAAAAAACAAGAACTATATGTAAAAGAGTTATATAAGAAAGTGATATTATACATACGTGATACAATAATAATATAAATTGCGAGGGGGATATTATGCATAATATAGTAAGAAGTTCATTTTCTTCTTTGGTGACAGGTATTATTGCATCCATATTCTCGACGTTTTTTTTATATATGATGAAACCAAGAGTGGAGATTTCTCCTGCAATTGCAAAGCAAACGGATACAAAGGGCAATTATTTTTATGGGATCAAGGTGATTAATAAAGGGAGATGTGCTATTAAAAATATTGATGTTACATGGGAAATTTTAATTCCTAAAAGAGTCCCATGTGGAGTTAGATATGAGTTTATTCCAATAAAATTACGTAAAATGGTAAAGTATATTGACGGAAAGAATAGAAAGAACAGAAATATGTATATCTATAATACTACAAAAAATATAGAGAAGATGTGGAAAGATACAACTAATTGGCAAATTTCGTTTAAGATGTACTGTGAGCATGCAATATTTTCAACAGGCAAACTGTTTGTGAAAACATATTACTATAAACCTACAGATATTGTTGAAGGTGTTTTTAAAGCTGATAATTCCTTGGAAATAGTTTAGGCACTTTATTGGTATATCTTGACAAAAAAGTAAGCTTATGAAATACAAGAGATTTCAAAAACAGATAAAATGGTACAAATATTAAGTACGACTATATCCTGAACCTTTCTGCGTCCAAGCATGTCCACTCGGAGAAAGAGCAGTACACGTTCATGGGATAATTGACGTGAATGTATTCAACACTGACAAGACGATGTGCTAGGCGCACGACATGGGGTAAAGAAAACGGGAAGCCGCTGATTCTGGACGTTGCTATGCGGATTGATGATGTTTTAGGTTCGGTTCTTAGTCTAAATTGTATTGATAAACTCTATATTATAGACAATTTGCCAAATGACTGGCGGAGAGACCTTAAAAAAGAGAGTTTTTCATAATTTAGACGGATAGGTCTCTGTTACAGAATTTTACAGCATTGAAAATATATCATGGCTGATAGAAAAGTGTAAAACTCGTATGCCCGGAGTTGGATATGATTCTTCTTGGCTCTAAAGTTTCTTATATAAAATTCGCGCATATCTCCCCCTCAAGATTTATCCTTTACATAAATCCAAATACAGTAAGGATAAATTGATTTATGGTAAGGATAATTTTATTTATCCAAAGGATAAATCTCAAGTCTATCAGCATTGCAATGGGCAGTTTGACTTTGCACAAGTGGACTTGCCCAAAGCCATAAAAATCATATTTTTACAGGAGACACAATCATGTCACACAAAACAGCGCTCATCACCGGCATAACCGGGCAGGACGGGTCGTACCTTGCGGAGTTCCTGCTTGAGAAGGGGTACGAGGTCCACGGCATTATCCGCCGCTCGTCGTCGTTCAACACGGGGCGGATCGAGCATTTGTACCTTGAGGATGCCATCCGGGACATGCACAAGGACCGCAGGGTAATCCTCCATTACGGCGACATGACGGATTCCGAGAGCATGATCCGCATCATCCGCGAAATCGAGCCTGACGAGATCTACAACCTTGCGGCGCAGAGCCACGTGCAGGTATCCTTTGAGGTGCCCGAATTCACGGCGGACTGCGACTCCATCGGTGTGCTTCGCATCCTTGAGGCGGTGCATTTCCTCGGAATGGAGCGGAAGTGCCGCATTTACCAGGCCTCCACGTCGGAGCTGTTCGGGCTTGTGCAGGAAGTGCCGCAGAAGGAGACGACCCCGTTCTATCCGAGGTCTCCCTATGCTGTTGCCAAGATGTACGGCTTCTGGATCATGAAGAACTACCGCGAGAGCTACGGAATGTTCTGCTCGAACGGGATCCTGTTCAACCATGAGAGCGAGCGGCGCGGTGAGACGTTCGTGACGCGGAAGATAACGCTCGCCGCTAGCCGCATCGCACAGGGGATGCAGAAGAAGCTGTACCTCGGCAACCTGAACGCCCTGCGCGACTGGGGCTACGCGAAGGACTATGTTGAGTGCATGTGGCTCATCCTGCAGCAGGACAAGCCCGACGATTTTGTCGTCGCGACCGGCGAGCAGCATTCCGTGCGCGAATTCTGCCAGCTCGCGTTCCGTGAGGCGGGAATTGAGCTTGCATTCAGGGGCGAGGGCGTGGACGAAAAAGGCTATGACAAGGCGACCGGCGAGGTGCTGATCGAGGTTGACCCCAAATATTTCCGCCCGGCGGAAGTCGAGACGCTCCTCGGCGACCCCTCAAAGGCGCGCGCCGTGCTCGGCTGGGACCCGACGAAGACCCCGTTCCCGGAGCTTGTCCGCCTGATGATGAGGCATGACATGGAATACGTGAAGGCCGAGAAGACGCTGCACCAGCGGTAATAAAGCTGACACAAATTCTATGCTTGTGTTTAGTTGGTTTGGTTGATATAATTGTAACGATTGGGGGCAGGAATGAAGCTGCGGGTTGTTGTAGAATATGACAAAGAAGTAAATTCATGGGCGGTATATTGCCCTGAGCTTCCGGGTATCAATTCCTGCGGGACAACGGAAATCGAGGCTCTTGATAATTTTAGGGAGGCTGCGGACCTATTTTTTGAGCCTTCTGATATTCCTGTGCCGTCGGAATCCAAAGTGCTTGATATGGTCGTATAATGCCACGAAGGCTTACTGCTAAGGAAATCATTTCTGTTTTGTCAGATAATGATTTTGTTCTGATAGGTCAGAAAGGCTCTCATCAGAAATGGCAGAATCCATGTACAGGAGCGGTGACAATAGTTCCTTGTCATGGA
>CAMWYL010000370.1 GCA_947178465.1 uncultured Lachnospiraceae bacterium
GTTTTACACATGGTGTAGGCTGGTGTGCTCCTCAGCAGGGCGCCTGCAAGCTTTCTCTGAATGTAAAAGAGGGCATTATTCAGGAGGCATTGGTTGAGACAATCGGATGTTCCGGTATGACACATTCGGCAGCGATGGCGGCTGAAATCCTTCCGGGAAGAACTGTTATGGAAGCGTTGAATACGGACCTTGTCTGTGACGCAATCAACACAGCAATGAGAGAGCTGTTCCTGCAGATCGTTTACGGACGTTCTCAGTCTGCGTTCTCTGAGGATGGACTTCCTGTCGGTGCAGGCCTTGAGGATCTTGGAAAGGGCTTGAGAAGCCAGGTTGGTACAATGTACGGTACATTAAAGAAGGGACCTCGTTATCTTGAAATGGCAGAGGGCTATGTTACAGGCATCGCGCTTGACGCGGATGATAAGATTATCGGCTACAAGTTTGTCAGCCTTGGTAAGATGACTGACTTTATCAAGAAGGGCGATGATCCGAACACTGCATGGGAGAAGGCATCCGGCCAATATGGTCGAGTAGCGGATGCTGTTAAGATTATTGATCCCAGAACAGATAAGGAGGTTAAATAATTATGGCATTATTCGAATCCTATGAAAGAAGAATAGATAAAATTACCGAGGTTCTCAAGGGCTACGGTATTGCTTCCCTTGAAGAGGCAGAGAAGATTACAAAGGACGCAGGTCTTGACGTATATGATCAGGTTAAGAAGATACAGCCGATTTGCTTTGAAAACGCATGCTGGGCTTACACGGTAGGCGCTGCAATTGCAATCAAGAAGGGCTGCAAAAAGGCGGCTGACGCTGCGGCAGCTATCGGTGAGGGACTTCAGGCATTCTGTATTCCCGGTTCTGTTGCGGACAACCGTAAGGTAGGTCTTGGACATGGTAACTTAGGAAAGATGCTCCTTGAGGAGGAGACAGACTGCTTCTGCTTTTTAGCCGGACATGAGTCTTTCGCTGCGGCAGAGGGCGCTATCGGTATCGCTGAGAAGGCAAACAAGGTTCGCCAGAAGCCGTTGAGAGTTATCCTGAACGGTCTTGGCAAGGATGCTGCTGAAATCATTGCCCGTATCAACGGATTTACCTTTGTTGAGACAGAGTATGACCCTTATACAAACACCGTAAAGGAAGTGTTCAGAAAGTCTTATTCTGACCCTGAAGGACCTCGCGGTAAGGTAAACTGCTACGGTTCTAACGATGTTTGCGAAGGCGTTGCAATCATGTGGAAGGAGAACGTTGACGTATCTATCACAGGTAATTCAACGAACCCGACAAGGTTCCAGCATCCGGTAGCAGGTACATACAAGAAGGAGAGAATTGAGGCCGGCAAGAAGTACTTCTCTGTAGCATCCGGCGGCGGTACAGGACGTACACTGCATCCCGATAACATGGCGGCAGGTCCTGCTTCCTACGGTATGACAGATACCTTGGGACGTATGCACTCCGATGCACAGTTCGCAGGTTCTTCCTCTGTTCCCGCACACGTAGAAATGATGGGCTTAATCGGTATGGGTAATAACCCGATGGTTGGCGCTACGGTTGCAGTTGCGGTTTCGATCGAGGAAGCGGCTAAGGCTGGGAAATTCTAAAGAAACGATTTGAAGTTCTAAGTATAATTTATTAATTCATTTATCAAAAATATTGAAAGTACCGTGGTTTCAAGGACTGCGGTACTTTTTTATGCACATGGGAAACCATAGAGCCGGGGCGGCTACCCTCCATAAGAGGGGGCGAGAGCTTTTTTTGCGACATTTTTCCTTATATTTACATTTTCCTACATGATGTGATATATTGTATTAAAAAGACGGAGGAAATTTATATGAGACTTGTGGAGATTTATGGCAAATGTAAAGATAACTATCAGGATATCTACATGCAGTATGAAAAAGTGTACCAAATGTATGATATATATAAAAAATCAGAAGAACCACAAAGGGTGAGAGCGAGAAGAGAAGAAGCGTTAAAGGATGAATTACAAAATTTTAGAGGACAAGTTTATAAAAGACTAGGGGGGATAGAATGCTTTGAGACTTCTCTTAAAAGAATGGATGTTGCGATTGGGGATAACGAACTTGCAATGGAAGAAAAAGTGGAGATGTGCTATGGACCAATACTTCAAATGCAAAGTATAATTGCATTGTATCGATCAATGGGGCATGCGCAGAGTATCGGTTTGGATATCAAAATTCCTGAAACGGATAACATTACCGAATTCAAGAAATACATAGACAATCTGGAGTTTATTTTTACAAAATGTCCTTTTTTTCAAAGCGATGAGGCGAGCCTGAAGCTTGAGACGGCAGATAGTGGTTCAATATGGCTGGTTATCGGCGTTGCGTGTGCTTCCGTAGCAGCGGGAAGCGTTTTACTGAATAATATCGCGGCTTTTGTCGATAAGTGTTTTGTTATAAAGAGTCATAGGCTGACATGCAAAAGGCAGGAACAGGAAATTGAGAAGGCGAAACTGGAACAGAATGAAAAAGAAGAACTGATTAAAAATGTAAATAAGATGTATAAAATAGGAGTTGCAAACGCGATTAGAGAATTGGAAGAGAGTACGGAATACCATATAAAAGATGGTGACGAAATGGGGAGAGTCGAGCAGGCTTTTGAAAAATTGGAAAAGATGATAGACAAAGGCATGCAGATATATTCATCGATTGATTCGCCTGATGAAGTCAAAGTGTTATTTAAGCCCCTTGAGATGCATTATTTATCAATTGCGGAAGAGCTAAAGCAAATAGCGGAAAAATCGGATGCGGAGGTTGAAGGATAAAAATATAACAGGCTTATAAATCCATTGAAAATAAGACAGCATAAAATGACTTAAAGATATGGATGTAAACTGTCCAAATAAAAAGAGGAGAAGGAAGTATGGGAGTACATATGACAAATATTCGGAAAACAGAAGAATTTTTGAGGGAACAATTTGCAGGGTGCGCTTATTTTAAAGAGCATCCGGCGGACGGGGAGTACCGTTTGCAGCACTCCTACAGAGTAGCGCATGCGGCAAGGGAGATTGCCCGCAGGGAGGGGATGGATGAGGAGGCATTGGTAATCGGCGGTCTTTTGCACGACGTGGGTTACAGTCTGCCCTTTGAGGGGGAGCGCGGATGGGAGGAACACGGGCGTATGTCGGCCCGATTGGCGAGACCCTTTCTGGAGCAGTTGGATTTAGGCTTGGAACGGGTGCAGGAGATTTGTTACGGAATCGCGATTCATGTGGACGGAGAGGCGGATTTCTGCGGTGAAAAGACGGCGTTTGCCTTAAGCATAGGGGATGCGGATGACGTGGACCGTTTCGATGCCTATCGAATATATGATGCTATGGAATATGTAGACTTTCGGAACCTCAAGATAGAGGATAAGCGTAAATGGCTGCGCGAAAAACTGGACTGGATTAATTGGCGGCTGGGTGAAAAATCCGGAACGGAGACTGCACGGCAGATGATTGCGGAAGGGCTGTTGTACCAACGGCAATATTATGAGAAGGTGCTGAAGCAGATGGAGCACAGCGAGGCTATAATATAGCGGAAGGGAAATGGAATATGAAGAAAGAAACGCTGCATAAGTTCAGAGAATTCCGTTTATCGCTTGGGAAAGAACCACAGTTGGGAAAGATATAATGCTTTTGAAGATTATTTAATACCGGCCTTAAGT
>CAMWYL010000371.1 GCA_947178465.1 uncultured Lachnospiraceae bacterium
TGTCAAGGATGCGAATGTCAATGCGAAGAAGATTATGCTCGTGGAGAAGGCTGTTGAGGACGGCTTGTGACTTGACATCGACGTCAAGAATGCACAGTGTATTCTTGTGGTAAACGTAGGCTTCCACACAACGGAGATTTCGATTCTGTCCCTTGGCGGCATCGTGCTCAGCCGCCTGATTAAGGTCGGCGGACAGAAGTTTGATGAGTCCATCAAGGGCGCAATCCGGAAGGAATTCAGCCTGATTGTGGGAAGCAAGACTGCGGAGGAGGTCAAGATTTCACTTCGCGAGTTGGAGCAGGAGAAGAAAGCGGCAGTGGTTTACGGCCGCGACATCGTTACCGGTCTCCCTATGGAGAAGGAAATACCTACGGACTTGGTATGTGAGAGCATGCTTGAAAACTTCGATGTGATTATAGATAATATCAGGGTTATTTTGGAGAGGACGCCGCCCGAGCTTTCGGCGGATATTTTCCGGCGCGGACTCTATCTTACCGGCGGGGCTTCTCAAGTGGCGCATCTTGCGGAGCTTATCGCGAAGGGAACAGGGCTGAAGGTGAATGTCAGTGAGAATCCCATCTCGGGTGTTGCGCTTGGGCTTGCCAAGATTATTAAGGACGACAATTATAAATCAGTTGCTTATTTAGAAGGAATGGGGCGGTAGTTCTAATGAGTCCGGTGATAAAGAGAAAGAAAAGGAATTTCTCTATTCCCAGTAAGTATCTGTTGCTGCTCTTGACCTGTGTATGCGTCGGACTGATGTCATTGACCTTTTTCACGGATTATTCCGCGATGCCGTTGAACAAGCTGTTGGGGTATATTATTGTACCGTTTCAGGAGGGTGTGAGCCGTGTCGGTGCGTGGATATCCGTGCGGGTGGATGAGCTTGGTGAGCTTCGAATTGTGCTGGAGGAGAATCAGGAGCTTCGCAAACAGATCGATGAGCTGACGGCGAAGAATACACAACTTCAGCAGAGTCAGTATGAGCTGAATAATCTGCGTGAGCTGTATAAGCTGGATGAGCAGTACAGCGGCTATGACAAAGTGGGCGCGCGAATCATTGCACGGGACAGCGGCAATTGGTTTCATGCATTTACAATTGACAAGGGAACAGAGGACGGGCTGACGATTGACATGAATGTCATCGCGGGCGGCGGACTCGTTGGCAGAATCATAGATATCGGGCCGAATTGGGCGAAGGTAAACGCGATTATCAATGATGATTCGAATGTCAGCGGGATGGTGCTGGCCAGCTCGGATATTATGATGGTGAGAGGCTCGCTGCAATTGATGGATGAGGGCGTTATCGGCTTTGAACAGCTCATAGATTCAAAGGGGCTGGTTCAGGTGGGTGATAAGGTGGTTACCTCCAATATCAGTGACAAGTATCTGCCGAGTATCCTGATCGGATATATCAGTGAGATCAGTCAGGACTCAAACAATATTACCAAGTCGGGAAAAATAACGCCTGCTGTGGATTTTGAGCATCTGGAGGAGGTTTTGGTCATTACCGAGACCAAGCAGCAGGTTGCGGATTAAGGATAGAGGGTTGGAGAGGAATGAAGAGGAACATTATACTGTTTTTTGTGATATTGGTAAGCTTTATTCTCCAGACAACGCTTTTTCAGGCATTAAGCTTCGGTGGTATAGCCCCCAATCTTTTGATGATTGTTACCGTCTCCTACGGATTTATGTTTGACAAAAAGTACGGTATGGTCGTGGGCTTTATCAGCGGGCTGCTGATGGATGTATTTTATGGAGAGGTGCTTGGATTTTATGCACTGATTTATCTCTACATAGGAGCCGCGAACGGTACATTTCATGCGATATTTTTTCAGGATGACATCAAGCTGCCGCTTGTGCTGATTGCGGTAAGTGACTTTATATATTCTATTGTCTGCTATGTGTTATTATTCCTGCTTCGCGGCAGATTTGATTTTCAATACTATCTGACAAACATAATCGTACCGGAGATTGTCTACACAATGTTTGTTACGGTGTTTTTGTATCCCTGCATTTTGCTGTTGAATCGGACGGATGAGGATACGGAGAGAGGTGACCATACGGTTGTTTAAGGATATTTTAGAGGATTTGTTCAATGCCCTTACCTCAAGGCTGTTGCTGCTGTTCATCATTTTTGCGGGGATGGCGGTGGTTCTGGTATACAGGCTTTTTGATTTGCAGATCGTGAACGGGCAGTCCTACGAGGACAATTTCCAACTTATGATAGAAAAGGAAAAGGTAATAGAGGGGACCCGTGGAGACATCTACGACAGAAACGGTAATCTTCTGGCATACAATGAGCTTGCGTATTCCGTTACGATCGAGGACGTATATGAGTCAGGAAAGCAGAAGAACGAGCGGGTGAACGCAACGCTGTACCGACTGATTCACATGATTGAGGAAAACGGGGACAACGTTTCGAGTGATTTTTATATCATTATTGACGAGAACGGGGACTATGCGTTTTCGGTGGAGGGAACCCGTCTGCTTCGTTTTAAGGCAGATATTTACAACGTTCGTACCATTGACGGCTTGAAATATTATATGAAGAACGCTTCCGCGCAGGAGATTGTGGACTATCTGTGTACGAGATACGAGATTGGCGAATATGATCTTCTTGAAAACGGAAAAAAAGGAACCTTTTATCCGGGAAAGGGCTATACCAAGCGGGAGGCTTTACAGATTGCGAGTATTCGTTATCAGATGAGCCTGTACAGCTATCAGAAATATATTGCAACCACGGTGGCAACAGATGTTTCCATGGAGACGGTGGCCGTGGTTATGGAGAATGCAAACGAGCTTGATGGCGTATCCGTTGAGGAGGGAACAATCCGCAGATACAATTATCCCTATTATTTTTCACATATTCTTGGCTATACCGGTAAGATCAGTCAAGAGGAGCTTGCCGTGCTTTCCGAGCAGGATCCCAGCTACACGGCCAATGATACGATTGGCAAGAGTGGGATTGAACAGGTGATGGAGCTGGAACTCCAGGGGAAGAAGGGTTCAGAGACTATTTATGTAGATAATCTTGGTAAGGTTATTGAGACGACGAATGTTATCCGGCCGCAGGCAGGAAACGATTTATATCTGACAATCGACAAGGACCTGCAGGTTGCCGCCTACAATATTCTGGAGCAGAAGATTGCGGGAATTGTAGTTTCCAAGATACAGAATATCTATGATTATGACCCTGCGACAGCTCCCTCACGAAGCAAGATTATTATACCAATCGGTGATGTATATTTCGCACTTTTTAATAATAATGTTTTGGACATCAGTCATTTTTCGGAGGCGAATGCCTATGATATGGAGCAGGAGGTTTACGGGGCGTTTCTGGAATATCAGGGGCAGGTGCTTGACAATCTGCGGGAGGAGCTGTCTGTCAAAAAGACTCCCTACGACAAGCTCAGCAAGGAATATAAGAACTATGAGAGCTATATTGTGACGATGCTGGTCAACAAGGGCGTTCTGATGAGCTCTGAGATTGATACGAGTGATGCGACCTATATCGCATGGACGAGGGATGAGGTTATCAGTCTGAATGAGTACCTGACCTATGCGATTTCAAAGAACTGGATAGATATTACGAAGCTCTCCGTAAATTCCCAATACTCCGATGCGGCAGAGGTTTTAGACAGTGTTATTGAT
>CAMWYL010000372.1 GCA_947178465.1 uncultured Lachnospiraceae bacterium
CTCCCAAATAGTAACAGATCTCGCCTCTATCCCGATCCGTCAGCTTCCCCTCATGTGACTGCATAAAGGACTCCAGATAAGCCCTGCCCTCATCCGCAAAGCCTGCCGCCTGCATCTCCACATAGGCGTCCGTCACCAACGCAATATTCTCGGGATCCAGAGAAAAGGCTTTCTCAAAGTCCGCCAGCGCCTCCTCATAATTGCCACGGCGCAAAAACGTGCAGGCCCGCAGGTAATGCGCGTCCACATCCTTCTTTCTGAGCGCGATGATCGCAGAGTAAATCTGCTCCGCATCCGCGTATTTTTCCTGCTTCATGTAGGCAGCCGCCAAATAAAAATTCGTGTCATACTCCAGCTCGGTCAGATGCCCCGAGGAACATGCAATGGACGCGAGAAACATCGTCTCCGCCTGTGCGTAATCGCCAAGTCCCATGTACGCAAGCCCTTCCCCTCTTAAAACCAATTGCCTGTCCTCATTATACAGCGTCGCAGCATCAAAACACTCGAGCGCCGCCTGATATTCATATTGCTCTAAATGCGCCATTCCCTCTGATAAATTCGTATCCTCCTGCTTTTTCGCACAGCCGCCAAGCAACATTGCCACAGACAGGGCAAGCACGCACCATTTCGTCTTTGCTTTCATATTCTTAATGTAATGTTTCAATCTTATCGCACTCCCGGTTTTATTTTCCAACATCCATTTAATGATAACGGAAATACAAAATGATGTCAATCGTACCGAAATTTCCTATCGCATAAAAAACGCAAGCTCGGCAGCTTGCGTTCAAAGAATTTATGACGCAGGCGCCATAAATTCTTTCTCAAATGATTTACGCTATCGCAATTTCTTATTGAATAAAAAAAGATGATGCCACACATACATTTCGGACTATCTCTGCACTACTTCTCATTTAATCTCTCTTGTTGACTCTTTTACCAAAAGCTCCGCCTCATATGTGATATGCTGATGCTTCATCCTGCCGGATATAATACCAAACAGGAGCTTCGTCGTCTCCTTTGCAATATCCTCCACCGGCTGACGCATTGTGGTGAGGCTTGGCGTAATGTAATTTGCCATATCAATTCCGTCATATCCCGCAAGAGAAATATCCTCGGGAATCCGATAGCCTGCCTCTGCCAATGCCCTTGAAGCGCCGATTGCAAGCGAGTCCGCAACCGCAAAAAGCGCCGTAAACCGCTCCCCGCTCTCCAAAATCCGCTTTGTCGTGCGATAGCCGTTCTCCATGGAAAAATGGCTGAGCTCATCATAAGCGTGAAAAATCAACCTCGGATCCACTTCCAGACCATGCGCACGAAACGCATCACAGTACCCGTCAAGGCGCAGTTTACCGATACTCTGCTCCTCTGCCTCCGCGACGAGGATTGCGATCCTTGTGTGTCCAAGCCCGATCAGGTAGTCCACCATCCGCGCACTTTCCTTGCGATCATCAACGCCGATATTGGAATACAGGTTTTTGCTGATATTCTCCGGAATGGAGCCTGCCGTACTGAAAACAAAGGGAACATTCAGCTTTTTGAGCTTCTCTTCAGAGTGGGAGAAGAGACCGCCCAGGAAAATAATCCCCCGAAGGCGCTTCTCCTTTACCACCTTCTGTGCCACATCGACCTCGTCCTCGTCCGCCTCGATATGCATAAGCTCCACGGCATAATTCTTTCTCTTGCATTCCTCCTCAATGATTTTAATCATGGAGGTAAAAAACGGATTGGCAATCCCTTTTACCAATACCGCGATTGCTTTTGCATCAACCCGCTTGAGATTTCTGGCACTGTCATTGGGAACATAGCCGTATTCTCGGATCGTTCCCATGATTTTTTCCTTTGTCTCCGGATTGATGTCGGGATGATTGTTTATCGCCCTTGACACGGTACTGACACCTACGCCGCAAAGCTTCGCGATGTCCTTTATTGTCGGTTCAAACACAAATACCAGCCCCCCCATGCCGCCTGTCTTTTTCATCCTTGTGTGCCGCTATCCGGGACAGCCTGATGGCGACCGGTCTTCTTTGCTTTTTTTACAACTCTTCCGTATAACTGAGCCAGTTCAAGCATGTGCGCGCCGAGCGCTTCCGTGCATGCATCCTTCTCCATGCGCCACTCCCAATTGCCGCCAAGCGTGGACGGCGTGTTCATTCTTGCCTCACCGCCAAGCTCCAGATAATCCTGCATCGGTATCACGGCGGTATCCGCAACGCTTGCAAGTGCGACGCGAATCAGACTTGCGCACAGCTCGGCGTTCCTCGTTATTCCGAGATACTTCCTCGCATAGGCAAGGTCCTTGCGCTTCATCGACGTTATCCACCCAAGCACCGTATCATTATCATGTGTACCGGTATAGACTACGCAGTTCGTCGGATAATTGTGCGGCAGATAATCGTTCTCCTCCCTTGAGTCAAACGCAAACTGCAGTATCTTCATTCCGGGATAGCCGGTCTTCTTGACAAGCTTCAGCACGCTCGGAGTGAGGAAGCCTAAATCCTCCGCGATAACCGCACGGTTTCCCAATGTCTTCTTCATATGTGCAAAGAACTTGTACCCCGGTCCCTGACGCCACTCGCCAAACTCGGCGGTTTCATCCCCGTATGGAATTGCCCAATAGGCGTCAAAGCCCCTGAAATGGTCAATTCTCACAATATCATATATCTTAAAACAGTATGCGAGCCGCCGCATCCACCACGCAAAATCGGTCTCTTCGTGGTATTCCCATTTATATAAAGGATTCCCCCACAGCTGTCCGGTCGCGGAAAACGCATCGGGCGGGCAGCCTGCGACCGCAATCGGCACATTCTCCTCATCCAACTGGAACAGCTCGGGATTCGCCCATGTATCCGCACTGTCAAAGGCAACATAAATCGGAATGTCCCCTATGATGCTGATGCCCTTCTCATTGGCATAGGACTTGAGCGCAGCCCATTGAGTGGCAAACAAATACTGCTGATAGCTGTAGAATGCTATCTCATCGGCAAGCTTTTTCTCATATTCAGCCATGGCCTGCGGCCTGCGCAGACGGATATCCTCATCCCACTCGATCCAGGAAATGCCGCCCAGCGAATCCTTAATCGCCATGTACATCGCGTAATCTTTGAGCCATTGCTTATTTTCCTCAACAAAATCCGTATATTCCTTCTTCTGCGCAATATTCGCCCTGTCAAAGGCCTTCCTTAGCAGTTTAAATCTTGTCTTGTAGATTTTCTCGTACTCGACCTTGGCCGCATTGTCTCCATAATCTGCCGCTTCGCATTCCTGCTCCGTGAGAAGCCCTTCCTCGATAAGACTGTCAAGGCTGATATAATAGGGACTTCCCGCAAAGGTCGAGAACGACTGGTACGGCGAATCGCCATAGCCGGTCGGCCCAAGCGGTAAAATCTGCCACAGGGTCTGCCCTGCCGCTGCCAGAAAATCTACAAAATCATAGGCTTCCTTGGAAAAACCGCCTATTCCGAACCTTGACGGCAGGCCGGATATCGGCATCAAAACACCACATCTCCTCATAACTGTCTCCTTTACTTTTACAAACGCCCTAAAAGGTTTCCGGTAACGTTTCCAATAATCATTTTTATGTTATCATTCCGCCTGATTATTTGCAAGACCAAAATCGTGCAAAAACGATTTTTGTCAAAAATGAC
>CAMWYL010000373.1 GCA_947178465.1 uncultured Lachnospiraceae bacterium
TTATTATACCCCTTCAAATCCCTTACATTTAGGTCTGCGAATTTCTTGTATCGGTCGGTCATTTCCGCAACGCCCCAATGAAGTGCTGCGGAAGCCTTTTTGGGGTCGGTTACGACCGGAATCATCAAGTGCGGAATTCCATTATATACACTCAACTCTACGACCTTCGGGTCAATCATAATCAATTTGACATCTGCCGGGTTCGCTTTATACAGAATACTCATAATAATCGTATTGATGCACACCGATTTCCCGGAGCCCGTCGCACCGGCAATCAGCACATGCGGCATCTTGGCGATATCCGTCACAACAACCTGTCCCGCGATATCCTTACCAACGGCAAAGGAGAGGTTTGACGGAAACTTCTTAAACTCCTCCGAATCGAGCAAATCCCGCAGCGCGACCGCGCTGTTTTCCTTATTCGGAACCTCAATCCCCACTGCCGCCTTCCCGGGAATCGGCGCCTCTATTCGAATGTCCGTCGCCGCCAGATTCAGCTTTATGTCATCAGCTAAGCCGACAATCTTACTGACCTTTACACCCTGCTCCGGCTGCATCTCATACCGCGTTACGGAGGGTCCCTGGCTGATATCCGTAATTGTCACCCTGACACCGAAATTCTGAAGCGTCTGCTGCAGGCGAAGCGCGGTTTCTTTTAACTGATTCGCGGAATCCCCCTTTCTGCCCTCACCCTTCTTGAGCAGATGAATCGGTGGGAAAACATACTCCCGTGGTATTGCTGCTTCCGCTTTAACAAGCTGTTCCTCAACCGGATGTGCCTCCTGTACCATACCTGCACTCTCAGCTTCCGTCTTTTCCTGCGTGGAAGCTTCCTCGCTTATATGCTTCTTGAAGGTTTCCTCCGTCATCGGCTCCGGCATACTGTTCATTGCCGCCTCGTCGTATGCGGGCTGTTGCTCCTCAAAACCGAAATCGTCCTCAGGTTCAGAGAAAATATCCTCTGCAGCTTCCAAAGCCTCCGCTTCCAATGCTTCGTCCGCAATGGCAGCCGCGGTCTCCATCCCCAACTCATGATTTAACTCATCCACAAACGGCATATCCAACGGCATTGCCTGAGGCTCACCGACAGAACGGATATGAATGTCCTCATGAACAACGTCCGGTTCTCCTGCTTCATTCTCATCCAACAGAATAATCTCATGAATATCCTGCTTTGCACCAAGAGAGGCTGCGTCGCTCTTTAATGTCACCGCCATACTTGAAACAACGCCTCGCGCCTTTTTGTCCATTCTCCGTACCTTTTCCTCCGGAAGCGGGCTCTCTGTCACCTGCTTTGACGGCTTCTGCTTCACAGGTCCGGTTCGCCGCGGTCTCTGCGGCGGTGCGTATTCCTCTTCCTCGTACTCCTCACCGGCATCATATTCAGCGTATTCCTCCTCCGCGAGAGACTCTCTGTACTCCCGCATCCGCGCGGCGTCCTCCTTCGCGGTCTCTATCAGATAGGAACCGCCTCGCTTTAATCCGGACAAAAAGCTCTTTTCCGTAATAAAAACTATTGAGACAATCCCCAACACCACCACGACAAAAAGAGTCCCGCCGAAGCCGATCATCGTATATAGACCATGCGCGAGCATGCCGAACAAAACGCCCCCTCCAGCATGCTTCTCTGACGAGGTCGCATACAGCTCCTTAACAACTGAGTTTCCCACAAGAAACGTCTCCTGCTTCATCGCCATGTACGCCACAATGCCGGCCAACACCACTAAAACCACGCCGCTTACAAGCTTTATGACCGCAATGGTATTTCCTTTATTGGATATTCCGAAGGCAAAGCCCAGAAACACGATGATCGGAATCAAATATGCCAACAGCCCGAACAGGCCGAACATCATATTTCTGATATACGACGCCGCCGAACCGTGAATAATATTCGCCACACAAAGAAAAAGGAATATAGCCGCCGCAAAAATGATAATCAGCATGACCTCATTTTTAACCGCTATATCCACATCTTCCCGCACTGCCTTTGTTGTCCTTTTATTGCCTTTTGTATTGCTGCTTCTCGTATTGGTACTTCTGTTTCGTGTATTTTTAATGCCGTTTTTTGAATTATTTCTCCCCGTCGAAGATGCCATAATCCTTAACGCTCCTCCCATTTTTACGCTCTGCATAATAGTATATCATTTTTTATCTTTTGATGCAATTCTTGTTTTCCTCTATCAGCTCATGCAGCTTGGCGACCGCCTGCGATATTCCGCCAATCTCGCAAATAATCCCCTCGTTTACGGTCTCCTGTCCCTCCAGAACCGAGCCGACATCCTTTGTCAGTACCTCCGTCTCCATCATCAGCTCCTCATAGCGTTCCTTGGAAATCCTGCAATGGCTGCATACAAATCCGGTAATCCTGTTCTGTACATCCCTGAAATAATTAAAGGTTTGTGGAACGCCAATCACCATACCGTTCATCCGCACCGGATGAATCACCATCGTCCCTGTCGGCACAATAAACGAATAATCCGTGCTGACCGCTATCGGAACCCCGATACTATGGCTTCCACCCAGAACCAACGATACCGTAGGCTTGCTTAAGGAAGAAACCATCTCCGCTATCGCAAGTCCCGCCTCCACATCTCCGCCCATTGTATTCAGAAGCAGGAGCACCCCGTCAATGTCTCTGCTGTCCTCTATAGATGCCAATTGCGGCAGGAGAAGCTCATACTTCGTAACCTTTGACTGGTTTCCCGCATTTTCATGTCCCTCTATTTCCCCGACAATCGTTATCAGATGTATTTTGTGATTTTGGCCGTTCTCATCCAATGTTACCTGGCTTTCCTTTTCAAGCTTTTCGTCCTTATATTTTTTCTCTTCCAGTGCGTCGTTTTTTTCTTCATTCTTATCAGACATTTCACGCCTCCGTTTTCCATAAGATAATAAAAGGGAACTCCTTATCAAAAGGAGCTCCCTTTAGTTTTCCACATTCATGATAGTATTATACCGGCTAATCAATATCAAAAAAGTCCTTGCCCGACATGTCCTGAATATCATAGTCGTCATTTTCTGCAGTCTTTACCGCGTAATCCATCGCCTTATGCGGCTTGCGCTTCGGTACCGGCAACGGATTCTCTATAAATTTTGTCTTTTTAACCGGCTCCTTCTCCTGACCTGTCTCTTCCATTTCAGTGTTCGCCTCCATATTTATCGTTCTAAGCTTTCTTCCGCGTCCGACACGCAAAAGTCTTCCCGTAGCCCATGCAGGCACCAGAAGCCAGACAGCACACAGCAAAATTTCCAGATTCCATGACGAAACCTCATACATATATTGCAGATACAGAGGCATTGCCGCAAGGACAACACCAATGACGGCACTGACATACCTGTTAGAGAGCCATTTTACTACCAAAAGCAGCGCCAACACCGTCACTGTCTGGAGCAATACATTCAGATAAACCCCTGCTATCGCAAAGTTCCCGAAAAACATGCAGGAAATCGACAACAGACAGATGTAAAGCTTCTCGATGGAGACGCCCTCGGCAAACAGGCCTGCGGGGTCGAAACCTGTCTCGCCTATCCGCGCCTCCTCCATAAGGTCCTCCCGTATCAGTATTTCCGCAGACCCGTCATTAATATAATAAACGCGTACTGCCATCGCAAAACAGAATATCATCGCAAACAACAACAGTG
>CAMWYL010000374.1 GCA_947178465.1 uncultured Lachnospiraceae bacterium
ATCCTGCACGAGCGGAAAGGATATCTCGATTTATGTTGTAACGCATAAAAAATACAATTGCCTGTCTGACGGCCTGTATAAACCGTTATGCGTGGGAGGCTATGCGCAGCAGGGGTATTTGACGGAGCAGGAGGGCGATAACATTGCCGGATTGAATGAAAAGATAAACGAATGCACGGCGTTGTATTGGATATGGAAAAACACAAAGGAAGAAGTTATCGGCTTAAATCATTACAGGCGGTTTTTCTATAACAATGAGATAAAAAGCATGGACAATTATCCGGATGCGGCGCTTATATGCGAAATATTGAAAGAATACGATATTATTCTGCCAAAAGCAAACAAGGTACTGCATGTATACAGGCAGCTTGCGGAAACAATGGACCCTGAACTTTTCAAAAACAGTTATAAAATGATAAGAATGCTGATAAAAGAAAAACAGCCGGATTATCTGGAAAGCTTTGACAGTGTTATGGAAGGAGGCAGTATATTTACCTGCAACATGTTTGTAACAAGGCGTGAAATCTTGAATCGGTATTGCGAATGGCTGTTTTCTTTTTTGATTGAGTCGGCAGAAGAAACAAATGTGGAAGGATATGATACCTACAGCCGGAGAGCGGTCGGCTTTTTTGCGGAGCGGATGTGGACGGTATGGCTGCGGAAGAACAGGCTGAGGATAAAGGAACTGCCTTATGTCACCGGATGGTAGCGGGTTGGGAAGCGGCAGGCTGAGTGTAAGGATTTTGAGGAGGTTGTGATGCCCAAGGAAGCAGAAATAATGATTACCGTGATTGTCACCGTACATAATGCGGAAAAATATCTGAGAGAATGTCTGGACAGTGTGCTCGGACAGACATTCCCGGAACTTGAAATCCTCTGCATGGACGGGGGAAGCATGGATGAATCGCCGGAAATACTGAGGCAATATGCAATGAAGGATGACAGAATACGGATTATCAATGATCCGAATACGAGCTACGGGCATAAAGTCAACCGTGGAATTGAGGAGGCTCAAGGGGAGTATATAGCCGTATTGGAATCGGATGACATGTATGAGCCGTTTATGCTGGAAAAGTTGTATGAAGCGGCAGAAAAATATCATCCTGACATTGTGGATGCGGATTAT
This sequence comes from uncultured Lachnospiraceae bacterium, assembly GCA_947178465.1. Lineage (GTDB taxonomy): Bacteria > Bacillota > Clostridia > Lachnospirales > Lachnospiraceae > COE1. The sequence continues at coordinate 1,127 of CAMWYL010000374.1, forward strand.
ACCAATTTTTATGACATTAACGGAGTACGTTTTACCTATGTGACCCAAATGTATCAGAAAGATGATTATAACCGTCTGATGAAGAACAGGGAACATCCGGAACGGATGCGTGACATTTCAAGGTTTTGGACGGGTATCTTTTTAAAAGATTTTCTGGACAGGGAGCAGATACGGATGAATGAATCGGAAGGGGCGTCTTATCAGGACATGTCTTTCCGTTTCCTGACAAGTGTGCTGGCAGAGACGTCTTATCATTTGGACATACCCGTATATCTTTACAGAATTGACAATCCGGATTCGTCGATGCATGATCCGCGAAAGACGACCGTGATTGCCGATGAGCATGAATTCCTGAAAAAGGAGCTTGAAAAAAGAGGAATCGATGAACCGGTAATATGGCATAACGCATATCGCTGGAAATACCGCGATTTCAGAGGGAACATGCATCATCTGACCGGACAATACCGAATGGAACTGTTTGCGCGTTACCGCGAGGAACTGGAACGGGATCGTGAGGAACTGGAACGGTATCGCATGAACGGTTACGAGCCCTTTGTTCGGGAGATGATTGAGAACACCCCTGACGATATGAAGCGGATGTTGGAGTGCGAGATTGAAGAGCAAATGAGCCGTGAAAGCAGAACGTACCGTTTCCTGGAAGAAGTAACCGGTTTGGACAGTCATGCACGGGTTATCCTTTTCGGATACGGGAAAAGAGGCAGGGCGGCGCTTGAAAAACTGAAGTTTATGGAACATAGGTTTTGCGCGGTGACTGATAACGATACCGGGCTATGGGGATGCGAAGCCGGAGAAAAGCGGGTTATCTCCCCAGATGAAGCGGTTTCATTATATCCGCAGGCATATTATCTTATAGCCAATAAAAACAATGTCAAAGACATACATCGGCAGCTTAGGGAAAGCGGCATTCCGGAAGAAAGAATTATCATATATTGTATGTAGAAAGGATGCATATCATAAAGAAGGACGGTGTGACATGACTTCAGACGAAATCATAAGAAATCTGCCGAAAGCCCTCATCAGTTGGTATGATTTTCAGGCGGATTCAAAAATACTTTTTGTCTCGGGCGGAAAGCCGGAATGTGAAGCGCTTTTTGATGCGCTGGGAGAGAAGGGACTAAAGACGGTAAAGGCTGATGTAGCGGAATTACATGAGATCGGTGGCCAATTCGACTATATCGTGGCGGCAGGAATTATTGAAAGAAGCGGGATGCCAAAGGAGCTGCTGACGGATCTGAGAGGACTGCTTAAAGCTTCGGGAAAACTCCTGGTGGGAGCGGAGAACCGCCTTGCCGTCCGTTACTTCTGTGGAGACAAGGATTCGTTTTCGGGACATGTCTTTGACGGGCCGGACGGTTATGTCAGGGTAAGTGAACAGCGGCAAAAGATAAACGGCGGACGTGCGTATGCGAAGGCCGAATACGAAAAGCTGTTATCCGATGCGGGTTTTCTAAAGTGCAGATTTTATGCGGTCATGCCGGACCTTATGCGGCCTCAGATGCTGATCGCGGAGGATTACATACCGAATGAGGCGGTTGACGTGAGGATATGTCCGCAGTACAACAGTCCGGGAACCGTGTTTCTTGAGGAGGAGCACCTGTATGGGACGCTGTTGGAAAACGGAATGTTCCATCAGATGGCGAACGCGTTTTTCATCGAATGCACCGTTGCCGGGGAGCTTTCGGATATTGATCAGATTACGGTGCAGGGCGACCGTGCAAGGGACGGTGCTTTGGCCACAATGATAAAGTATCCGGAGCGGGTGACAAAGAAGGCGCTGTATCCGGAAGGAAGGAAAAAAATACATGCCCTGTCGGAAAGCGCGGAGTATCTGCGTCGGCATGCGGTTCCCGTGGCGGACGGAAAGCCTGAGGGGGATGCATACGTGATGCCTTATATTAAGGGGCAGATTGCCACGGAGTATTTCAGGGAGACGCTGCGCGGCGACAGAACGGCGTTTATACATGAGCTTGAAATATTCAGGAACATTATACTGAATTCGTCGGAACACGTTCCCTATGAGGAAGTAGACTGGAGAGCGTTTGAACCGCGATGGGAAAAACGCAAAAAGGATGACCCCAACATTGACCGGTGGCGGGAGCGTGCGTTCGGAACGGCCGAAGAGCGTGAAAACATAGGCGTGATCTTAAAAAGAGGCTATATCGACATGGTCTCCCTGAACTGCTTTCACACCGAAAAGGGTTTTGTGTTTTTTGACCAGGAGTTCTATTATGAGAATTTTCCGCTGAATACCGTTTTTATCAGAACCATAGACCTGATATACAGGGACAGCCCCGATTTGGAGAGAATATGCCCGAGAGAGGATGTTCTGAAACATTTCAGGCTTTATGAGTATCAGCGGACATGGCGTGAAAAGAGCAATGAATTCATGGAAGAACTGAGAAAAGAAAAGGAACTCTCCGAATATCACAGACTGCGCAGAAGAGATTACCGGACAACAGCCGCCAACCGGCACAGGATGGATT
>CAMWYL010000375.1 GCA_947178465.1 uncultured Lachnospiraceae bacterium
GATTATTATCGTGCGATACCCAAGAAGAAGGAAGTGATTAAAAAGTACTTTGAGGAGAGGGATTGGCGCAATTACACGGTGGAGGTACATGCGCTGAAGAGCGCCTCCAGACAAATCGGCGCGACAGAGCTTGCGGATCTGGCTGCGATGCTTGAGGAAGCGGGGAATGACCGGAACGAAGCGCTGATAACGGAAAAGACGGCGGAGCTGATTGAGCGGTATGTGCATTATGAGGAGATACTCAAGCCGCATTTCCCCGAGGAGAGCGAGAGGGATAAGAGCAAGAAGCCGTTGATAAGCATGGCTGTCCTGAATGCGCAGTTTGAGACGCTGGAAATGGCTATTGAGGATTTGGATATGGATATCATGGAGGAGGTCAAGAATACGCTTTCGCAGTACCGCTATGAAGGCGAGAGTCAGACGTTGTTTGGGCGGCTCTCCGAGGCGATCGACGATATTGATCCGGATGTATGCGAGTCCGTTCTGGAGGAATGGAAGGCGCTTCTGCATGAGTAGGATAATAATCATGATTAGGACAATAATAAGGAAACAGGGAGATGGGATATGCTTGCAAAGAACGTAGCGCTAAATAATAAAACGGTGCTGGTGACGGGGGCGGCGGGCTTTATCGGTGCAAACCTCGTGCTTGTGCTTTTGAAAAGCACAGAGAATGTGCGCATTATAGGAATGGATAGCATGAACGATTACTATGATGTGGCGCTGAAAGAGTATCGACTTGAACAGATGAATGCGCTTGCGGAGCAGGTATCGGGGACGTTTGTGTTTGTTCGTGGAAGCATTGCTGACAAATCGGCGCTGGAGGCGGTTTTTGCCAAGTACGAGCCGCAGGTTGTTGTCAATCTCGCCGCGCAGGCAGGGGTTCGTTACAGCATTGAGAATCCGGATGCTTATATCGAATCAAACCTCATAGGCTTTTACAATATTCTGGAGGCGTGCAGGCACAGCTATGACGCCGGCAGGGAGGGGGTAGAGCACCTGGTATACGCAAGCTCCTCCTCCGTGTACGGCAGCAATAAGAAAATTCCCTACGCTACGGAGGACAAGGTAGACAATCCGGTTTCACTGTATGCGGCGACCAAGAAGTCGAACGAGCTTCTGGCGCATGCCTATTCCAAGCTGTATGGGATTCCCTCTACGGGACTTCGGTTCTTTACCGTGTACGGCCCTGCCGGACGTCCGGACATGGCGTACTTCGGCTTTACGGACAAGCTGGTAAAGGGAGAGAAGATCAAAATATTTAACTACGGGAACTGCAAAAGGGATTTTACCTATATTGACGATATTGTAACGGGCGTGCAGGAGGTCATGCAGTGCGCGCCGCTTCCGAACGAGGAGGGTGTTAAGTATAAAATCTACAATATCGGGAATAACCGGCCGGAGAACCTGTTGGATTTCGTGGACATTCTGCAGGAGGAGCTCAAGGCGGCAGGTGTGCTTCCGGAGGATTATGACTTTGAGGCGCACAAGGAGCTTGTCGGGATGCAGCCGGGGGATGTGGAGATTACCTATGCGGATGTAAGCGGATTGGAGCGCGATTTTGGCTTTAAACCCGCAACAGGCCTTCGGGAAGGTCTTCGGCGCTTTGCGCGGTGGTACAAGGACTTTTACGGATAGGATAGCGGGGGAGGAATTGATGCGTTTTTTTCATTTGTCGGATTTACACATAGGAAAACAGATGCATTTTTATAATCTGGCAGACGACCAGCGGTATATTTTGAATCAAATTGTGGACAGGGCGCAGGAGCTGCGCCCTGATGCTGTTTTGATTGCGGGGGATATTTATGATAAGACGATACCCTCGGGGGAGGCGTACCGGATTTTCGACGAATTTCTGAACCGTCTTGGGGAGATAACACCTGCGATTCCCGTGTTGATTATTGCGGGTAACCATGACAGTGCCCACAGGCTGCAATATGCCTCCTCCTTTCTGGAGAAGCATCAGATATACGTGGCCGCGATGCCGCCCGAGAAGGAGACGGACTGTCTGAAAAAGGTGGTGCTGCGGGATACATACGGAGCGGTCAATTTCTGGCTGTTTCCGTTTATTAAGCCGGGGTACGTGCGTCATTTGTTTGACGAGGGTGTGGTAACCGACTATGAGAGTGCGTTTCGCGGGATGCTGGAGCGGGAGATGACGAGAGGAAATCTGGACTATGCCGAGCGAAATGTGCTTGTGGCGCATCAGTTCTTTACGGCGGGAGGCAGTCTGCCACAGACCTGTGATTCTGAGCTTGCAAGCGTCCATGTGGGTGGTTTGGACAGAATTGACACAAGTGTCATAAGTGCATTTGACTATGCGGCTCTCGGGCATATTCATGGAGCGCAGAGTATTGGGAGTGAACGGATACGCTACAGCGGAACGCCGTTGAAATATTCGGTGAGCGAGGAGCACCACGATAAGGCGATTACCCTTGTGACGCTCGGCGAAAAAGGGGAGCTTACGGTTGAGGCGGTTTCGCTGGAATCCCTGCATGATGTGCGCAGGATAAAGGGAACGATGCAGGAGATATTGGAGACTGCGCGGACGGAGGAGGTGCACAGACAGGACTATGTCAGCATTGTTCTGACGGACGAGAAGGAGGTCTACCGCCCTAAAGAGGTTTTGTCGGAGGCGTATCCGAATATCCTTGAAATCATGGTGGATAATGCCAGAACCAAAGCGATTCACAGTGCGCTTGGCAGGGCACATACGGATACAGTGCGGATGCCAAGCCCGATGGAGGCGTTTCGGGAATTTTATCAGCTGATGCAGCGACAGCCGATGGCGGAAGCGGAGGAACGGGTGTTGGAGGACATATTAAAGGATGCGCAGGAGGAAATTGTATGAAGCCGATAAAGCTTGTAATGTCAGCGTTTGGATCCTACTCGGGGGTGGCGGAGGTTGATTTTACCCAAACCAACCGGGGGATATTTCTGATAACGGGAGACACGGGCGCGGGAAAGACCACAATCTTTGACGCGATCATCTATGCGCTCTACGACAGGACAAGCGCGGGAGCCAGAGAGCCCGCGGATATGCGCAGCCAATATGCGGATGCGGACACACCGACCTATGTGTCTTATACCTTTTGCTATGAGAATACAGGGGAGACATACACCGTCAGGAGAAATCCCAAGTATACCCGCATAAGCAAGCGCAGGGATAAGGATGGAAAGCAGCGGGAGACGGCGGAGCAGCCTGCCGTTGAGCTGACGCTTCCCGACGGAACGGTATTTGTAGGAAAGCTTCGGGAGACGAACGAAAAGCTTGTGGAAATCGTGGGACTGGATGCCGATCAGTTTATGCAGATTGCGATGCTTGCACAGGGGGAGTTTATGAAGCTCCTGCAGGCACCCTCCAATAAGCGCAAAGAGATTTTCGGGAAAATATTTAACACGGGGATTTACTGCAAATTGCAGGAGGCGCTGCGCAGCGAGGCAAAGAAACGCCATATTGCTCTTGAGGACAACAGGAAATTCTGTGAGCGTGAGCTTGCGGCGATAAAGGCGGATGGCACGGACGCGGAATTGGTGTTTACCGATTACAATCATGCTGAGCTTCTGGCGGACATCGTGCAGAGGATGCAGGATAAGGAGCAACAGGAGACGGAGAACCAGACCCGGC
>CAMWYL010000376.1 GCA_947178465.1 uncultured Lachnospiraceae bacterium
CGTTCATTCCGCCTATATACGGAATCTGTTCTTCAATCTTACCGTTCGGCAGAATAATTTTTTTGTAGGGCAGATTATGCTTACGGCACCACTCCGTATCTGTCGAATCACCGAAGGTCGCGCACATTACGGCTCCGGTCCCTTTTTCCGTAGAGACAGTCTCATCCGTCAGAATGGGAATCTCAAAATCATACAGCGGAACCTTGGCCATTTTGCCTACATAATCCCGATATCTTACATCGTCCGGATGCACGAAAATACACACACAGCCCGCCAGCAGCTCCGGCCGCGTCGTCGCAATCAACAGGTCTCCGAGAGCGGTAGGGAAACTCAGATAATTAAAGGTCGTTTTGCACGCCTTTGTCTCCAGCTCGGCCTGCGCAATGGAGGTCCGGCATTCCGTGCACCATAAAACGGGCGATTCCTTCATATAGGCCTTATGGTTTTTTGCCAGCTCAATAAACGATTTCTGGGATATCTTCTGAGACAAATCCGATATCGTCCGGTATTGCAGGTTCCAGTCAACACTAAAGCCCAACCGTTTCCACAGGTTTTTAAATTCATCCTCATACCGTTCAATCGTGCTCATGCATTTTTCCCGAAATACACTTCTTGGCAATGCATTTGCGCGTATCTTTTCATCCCGCTCAACCAGACGCTCTGTGGGGAGACCGTTATCATCAAAACCGAACGGGTAAAACACATTATATCCCTGCATCCGCTTAAATCTGGCAATCATCTCCGCCTGTGTGTAGGAAAAAACATGCCCGATATGCAGTTTCCCGCTTACGGTTGGCGGCGGCGTGTCGATGGAAAAGACTTTTTGGTCTTTCCCGTTTTCATACCTGTAAATCTCCTGTTCCTCCCAGAGCTTGTTGAGCTCCTTTTCTGCTTTTCTGAAATCATACTTTTTTTCCATATGGATACCTCCTTCTAAATTTTGACAGTATTTACAGACAAAAACCTTCGCTCGGCAGCGACGATTAAGAAAATGCTTCGCATTCTCCTCGAAATGATTTATACTGCCGCAATTTCCTATAGCGCATAAAAAAATCGCCCTAAGCTAATGCTTAGGGCGAACAACATATCCGTGGTACCACCTAAATTCAGAAATTCTTCTGCACTCATTACAATACGGGAATCACTGTATCCATTCCGATATCGCTTCCCCTGATAACGGTGGGAATCTCCGTTGAAGCCTACTTAGGCTGTGCTGTTCGGTTCAAGGCTCAAAGGCTACTTCCATACTCCCTTCACGAAAGTTTTCACCAACCACTTTCTCTCTGTTCATCCGGAATAGTATGTACTCCTCCTCGTCAATGCTTTTGTCTGCAACTGTTATTGCAATTTTATCACATAAAAATTGTTTGTCAACCTTTTTATTTTTGTTCTTCCGCTTCGTGCGTTTCCTTTTCCTTTACGATCTGAATGTGCACATCCCGAAGCTGCCGTTCTTCTACGGAAGCCGGCGCCCCCATCATAACGTCCTGTGCATTCTTGTTCATCGGGAACGGAATGATCTCGCGAATGCTCTCCTCTCCCGCAATCAACATCACCATGCGGTCAACGCCAGGGGCAATTCCCGCATGTGGCGGCGCTCCGTAACAGAAGGCATTGTACATCGCAGGGAACTTAGCCTTCACATCCTCCTCGCCAAGTCCCACAAGTTCAAACGCTTTTACCATGATTTCCGGATCATGGTTCCGAACCGCACCGGAGGACAGCTCTACGCCGTTGCAGACCAAATCATACTGATATGCGAGAATATCCAGCGGGGCCTTGCTCTCAAGCGCCTCCGCGCCGCCCTGCGGCATGGAGAACGGATTATGACAGAACTCCAGCTCGCCCGACTCCTCGCCAATCTCATACATCGGGAAGTCAACAATCCAGCAGAATTCATAGCATTCCTTTTCCATATAGCCCTCAAAGGAATTCCCTACCGCCTTTCGGATAACGCCCGCCGTCTTCTGCGCAGTGCGCAGGTCTCCTGCGGAAAGCGCCACAAAGTCACCGTTCTTAAGCCCTAACGCGGCGATAATCTCCGCCTTTTTCTCCTGAACGAACTTGGAGATGCCGCCTACAGCCTCGCCATTCTCATCAATCCTGAACCAATAGGCCTTCTGTCCGCTGACGACCTCCACATCGGCGCACATTTTGTCAATCTGCTTTCTCGTACCGGTGAAATTGCCGGCTACCACTGCCTTAACGGTATTTCCCTCAAACGGACCAAATCCGCAACCGGACAGCGCCTCAGTCGCATCCTGAACCAAAAGCTTAATCCGAAGATCCGGCTTATCGGAGCCATACTTCTCCATCGCTTCCAGATAGGGTATTCGTGCAAAGGGCGCTTGGGACGCCTTGTGATATACGCCGTATTTTGCGAATATCGGCGGAAGCACATCCTCCAAAATCTCAAACACATCCTCCTGATTGGCAAACGCCATCTCCATATCGAGCTGATAGAACTCTCCCGGAGAGCGGTCTGCTCTGGCATCCTCATCCCGGAAGCACGGAGCGATCTGGAAATAACGGTCAAAACCGGATGCCATCAAGAGCTGCTTGAACTGCTGCGGCGCCTGCGGCAATGCGTAAAACTTCCCGGGGTGATTCCGCGCGGGAACAAGATAGTCCCTGGCCCCCTCCGGAGAGGAACAGGTAAGAATCGGTGTCGTTATCTCCATAAAATCATGCGCGATCATCGCAGCACGAAGATCTGCCACAATCTTGCTTCTTAAAATAATTCTTGACTTTACCTCAGGATTGCGGAGATCCAGATATCTGTATTTGAGTCTGGCATTCTCGTCTGCCTCCTTGGAATGATTGATTTGGAAGGGCAGCTCGTTATAACGGCACCTTCCCAGAAGCGTGAGCTTTGAGGGTACGACCTCAATATCCCCTGTCGGAAGCTTCGGGTTCTTTGCACTGCGCTCCCTGACGGTTCCGATAACCTCAATCGTCGATTCATAGTTGATATCCGACAGCTGCGTAAGAAGCTCCTCCGTCTCGACAACAATCTGCGTCGTCCCGTAGAAATCCCGCAAAATCACAAAGCCAAGGTTCTTGCTTACCTTTCTTAAATTCTCATACCAGCCAACCAGACGAACCTCTTCCCCTGCGTTCTCCAGACGAAGCTGCCCGCAATTATGTGTACGTCCCTGCATTTTCCATAACCTTCCTTCTGTAAATTCTGTTCTTTCTGTCATAACTTCTCAATAATGCTAAGCATATCATAAACCGAAGAAAAATTGTAGGGGTAAATGAGATTATTTTGGAAAAATCGTTTACAAATGTGCGGCATCAGAAAAAAGAAGAGCATCCTGTACGCCATACATGGAAAAACCACCCTTAAACTTTGACCGGGTCATTTTTTATTCCAATATTCACTTACTTCTTTTTCAGCTCTTTCCTTAGACAAAGAAAGTATGAAGATTATGATTTTCGCCCCCGAACAAGCAGCTGTCACTTTACGCCATTTTAACAACAAGCGTTACATAGAAGCATTCATCACGAATATCAGCATATACCTCTCCATTCATAAGCCCCATCAGCCTGCGGCATATGAAAAGCCCAAGCCCGTTGCCCTGCACCTTGTCCGCATTATTTCCACGATGAAAGCTCTCGA
>CAMWYL010000377.1 GCA_947178465.1 uncultured Lachnospiraceae bacterium
GTTACTATTTGGGAGATTATGAAAATGCGCGTATCTGGCTGGACGGGCTTTTGAATGGCAATGACGCGGGAATCTCGCTGCTGCTGGGGCAGACCTATGAGCAGCTTGGGGACAGGAATTATGCGGCCGTGGTTTATCAGACTTATCTGGATGCGAATGAGCCGGATGCCGCTATTTATAACAGCCTCGGGATCTGTCTGATGCGGCAGGGGAAGTACACCGAGGCGCTCGAGGCTTTTGAGGCGGGGATTGCGATGGGCAATACGGATTATCTGCAAAATCTGAAGTTTAACCTGATTGTTGCCAACGAGAATTTGGGGAATTTTGCTCAGGCCAAAACACTGATGCAGGAGTATGTGCAGATCTATCCCGAGGACGCGGAGGCCGCACGGGAGTATGAGTTTCTGAGCACGCGCTAGGCCAGTGGGAAAGCATGTGTTAAAATACAAGATATTGTGCGCAAAGAATAAAGAACACATGATATTTAGTGGTGTTCGATTGACTTCCCTTTCCCTATCTGCTATTATCTATCTGATGGCTTTTTTAATATTTATGGCAAAAACAGGAAGGGGTAAAGGTTTGATGTTCAAGGTAATTAAGAGAGATGGTGAAGCGGCTGCGTTCAGTCTTGAGAAGATTGGCAGTGCTCTTACCAAGGCGTTTGACGCGACACAGGTGCAATATAATCAGGATATTGTGGACTTGCTTGTGTTGCGGGTAACGGCTGATATCCAAGGAAAGGTGAAGAACGGGGACGTTCATGTGGAGGATATTCAGGACAGCGCCGAGAAGGTATTGGAGCAGGCAGGATACACTGAAGCAGCCAAGGCCTTTATCCTTTACAGAAAACAAAGAGAAAAAATGCGTAATATGAAGTCCACGATTCTTGACTATAAAGAGGTTGTCAACAGCTATGTCAAGATTGAGGATTGGCGCGTCAAGGAAAACTCCACGGTTACCTATTCGGTGGGCGGCCTGATTCTGTCTAATTCCGGCGCAGTGACTGCCAATTACTGGCTCTCGGAGATTTACGACAAGGAGATTGCCGATGCACACCGGAATGCGGATATTCACATCCATGATTTATCCATGCTTACCGGCTATTGCGCAGGATGGTCGCTCAAGCAGTTGATTCAGGAGGGGCTTGGCGGCATTACAGGAAAGATTACCTCGGCGCCGGCAAAGCATCTTTCCGTACTTTGTAATCAGATGGTCAATTTTCTTGGCATTATGCAGAATGAGTGGGCGGGCGCGCAGGCGTTTTCTTCCTTTGACACCTATCTCGCACCCTTTGTAAAAGCAGATAACCTTTCCTATAAAGAAGTGAAGAAGTGTATCGAGGCATTCGTTTATGGGGTGAACACACCCAGCCGTTGGGGCACACAGGCACCCTTCAGCAATATCACGCTGGACTGGACGGTGCCGAATGATCTGGCGGGGCTGCCGGCAATCGTGGGTGGGAAGGAAATGGACTTCTGCTATAAGGATTGCAAGGCGGAGATGGATATGGTGAACAAGGCGTTTATTGAGACCATGATAGAAGGCGACGCAAACGGCAGAGGCTTCCAGTATCCGATCCCTACCTATTCGATAACACGCGATTTTGACTGGTCGGACACGGAAAACAATCGACTGCTGTTTGAAATGACCGCGAAGTACGGTACGCCGTATTTCTCCAACTATATCAACTCTGATATGGAGCCGTCGGATGTGCGGAGTATGTGCTGCCGTCTGCGGCTGGACCTCAGGGAGCTTCGCAAGAAAACAGGTGGTTTTTTCGGTTCGGGCGAGAGCACGGGAAGCGTGGGCGTTGTCACCATCAATATGCCGCGTATCGCGTATCTTGCGTCGGACGAAAAGGATTTTTACAGGCGGCTTGACCGGATGATGGATATCAGTGCGCGTTCACTGAAGGTAAAGCGGACGGTGATTTCCAAGCTTTTGGAGGAGGGCTTATACCCCTATACGAAACGGTATCTGGGCAATTTTGACAATCATTTCTCCACCATCGGGCTGATCGGAATGAACGAGGCCGGATTGAATGCCAAGTGGCTGCGTAAGGACCTTACGCATAAGGAGACGCAGGATTTCACCAAAGAAGTATTGAACCATATGCGGGAGCGTTTATCGGATTATCAGGAACAGTATGGGGATCTGTATAATCTGGAGGCGACGCCTGCGGAAAGCACTACCTACCGTCTGGCGAAGCATGACAGAGAGCAATTTCGTGATATCATTACGGCAGGACATGAGGGGGATAAGCCGTATTATACCAATTCCTCCCATCTGCCGGTGGATTATACGACTGATATTTTTGATGCGCTGGATGTTCAGGATGAACTGCAGACACTCTATACCTCGGGAACCGTTTTCCACGCGTTCCTTGGGGAAAAGCTTCCGGATTGGCGGGCGGCCGCGAATTTGGTGCGCACGATTGCGGAGAATTACAGGCTGCCGTATTACACCATGTCGCCGACCTATTCCATCTGTAAGGAGCATGGTTATCTGAGCGGGGAGCAGAAGATTTGTCCCAAGTGTGGCGGTGTGACAGAGGTATACAGCCGCATCACGGGCTATTATCGTCCGGTACAGAATTGGAATGACGGAAAGCTGCAGGAGTATGCGAACAGAACAGAGTATGTGCCGTCAAACAGCACGAAGCGAATGGCAGCTGTGCAGGAGAAGCCGACGGAGGATGCAGCTTTGACTCGGGACACTCCTGAGGTTGGAAAGATGCTTCTGTTTACGACAAAGACCTGCCCGAACTGCAGCCTTGCAAAGGAATACCTCAAGAATATTGATTATACGGTGATTGATGCGGAGGAAAATATGGAGCTTGCGGTCGAGTATGGCGTTATGCAGGCGCCGACTCTTGTAATTGAAACAGGGCAGTCGCGCAGGAAATATGTGAATGTATCCTATATCAAGAAGTATGCGGAGATTGTCAGACGCGTTGTGTAGTACGCGGGAACGGGGGAAACATGATTAATCAACTGGTTGACAAAATTAAGAAAATGGGAGCGCCGATTGTGGTTGGCTTGGACCCGATGATGAAGTTTATTCCGGCACATATCACACAGGCGGCGTTTGCAGAGCTTGGTGAGACGCTTGAGGGCGCCGCGGAGGCCGTTTGGCAGTACAATAAGGCAATCGTGGATGCGATATATGATTTGATACCGGCAGTAAAGCCGCAGATTGCGATGTATGAGCAGTTTGGGTTGCCCGGGCTTGCGGTATTTGAGCGGACTGTTAAATACTGTAAGGAAAAGGGTCTTGTGGTGATTGGGGACGTCAAGCGCGGAGATATCGGTTCGACTGCGGAGGCGTATGCAGTCGGTCATCTCGGAAGGGTACAGGTCGGCACGCAATTTTACCGTGGCTTTGAGGAGGATTTTATCACAGTTAACCCGTATCTCGGCTCTGACGGCGTTGTGCCCTTTGTCAAGGTGTGCAAAGAGGAGAAGAGGGGAATCTTCGTTTTGGTAAAGACCTCCAATCCGAGCAGCGGTGAATTTCAGGACCGGATACTGCGCGGAGAGACGGCTGCCGATGCGGGCAGGCCGCTTTATGAGGTGGTCGGGGAACAGGTTGCGAAGTGGGGCGCGGACTGTATGGGCG
>CAMWYL010000378.1 GCA_947178465.1 uncultured Lachnospiraceae bacterium
AGATAGCGGTAGATTTCACTGCGGTTCATCGCTTCCGCAATCGCAACCCTCATATTTTTCGCTATTTCCATATTCACTCCGATTGTCCCGTTTACCGACCGAAAACACAAACCACAGCATTGTGATTTGTGTTTTCGGAGATTACTGATTAATTTTTTTCTTCACAACCGCAAGTTCCTACGCCTGAAAAGCCGTTAAAGCTTCTCGGCGAAACAGACTCCTCGTCACAACCGCAACCGTTATTGTTCTGATTAGACATAACAGGCTGTGAAAACATTCTCGGCCGTGAGTCATTGTCGCGGTCACGGTCTCTGTCACAACCGCAATCACAGTCACGATCACGGTCTCTGTCTCTGTCACAACCGCAGTCGCAATCACGGTCTCTGTCCCTGCCGCAGCCACAATCATCATTGTCGTTCGCGTTTGTACAACCGTTTCCGCAGCAACTCAGGAGCAAAAGTAAAATCCACCAATTCATTTTCTGGCACCTCATATATTAATATTCGTTTCTAATACCTAATATATGACGGCTCCCAAAATATGTTACTTTACGCCCCGCTTCCGCCCTTTGTGATAATGTGCCCGAATATACTGCATGGTTTTCTCCTCTCCCTGATTGGCGAGCATATTCAGGAGAAATTCCAGCTTTTTGCGGGTACGCGCGTGCATAAAGCGGCCTGCGTCGCCCGACAGGTAATACTTTAAAGGCATATCATCCGTATAGCCCTGCCGATTATAATTCTTTGATGCAGCTACACGATCGATAAACATCTCTATCACATATCTGTCCGGCATCTCGGCAGGAACAATACCCTTTCCGTTATGGGCGCTGTAATCCATCCAATATTCGTAATGATGCTTGTTCCTTCCCTTGTGATGAAGCCATGCGGAGGAAAAGCCCTTATCCCTGCGCTCCGCATTGTTGGGACTTTGCGTACCCTGATAGTATCTTGCTCCCACCATAAACTCACTCGGCATATACTTGGACAGATCATGTACAAGCCCCTGCCAATAAAGCCCTACGGAAAAACAGCCCCGCATCACCATCAGCTTGTGATGTGTAATTGTCTTAAAATGCTTCCATATATCCACTGTCAGTTCCCTTTTTGTGTCTTTTTCGTTCTTTTTTCCGCCTTCCCAAGCCGTTTCCCCCTGAGTATCGCAACACATCTTGGCGGAATGTCAACATAGCTTGTGCTCTTCTCACACTGCACCGTCAACTGATTGTTCTTCGTATCCAGCACCGGAATCCACTCATAATTCGCTATGGATGGCAACGCAAAACGGCGCCCCTCCCAATACATATTATATGCGATATAAATATAGTCGGCCTCCGTGCCCTCCTCGTTCTGCCCGCAGTACATCATCGCGATATGCCGGTTGTAGCCCTGCGGCTGCACCTTCCACGCCTCTTCCCCATGATACGACAGATCCGGATACCCATAGCCGTAGCGGTCAAGCATCGACAGATTCGTCTCCAGATGAAGAATTTTATGCTCCTTGCGGAACCGGATAAGCGCCCTGATACACGTATGCAGCTCGGCATTGCGCTTCAATGCGCGCCAATCCACCCAACCGGTCTCATTATCCTGACAATAACAGTTATTATTGCCGTTCTGGCTGTTGCCGAACTCATCCCCCGCCATCAAAAGCGGTGTGCCCTGCGCCGTAAACAGAAAGCTCATCGCATTGCGCATCTGCTGACGTCTCAGCCGCAGAATGGCATGCTTGCGGCAAGGACCTTCCGCACCGCAGTTCCAGCTGTAATTGTGGTCCGTGCCGTCCCGGTTATCTTCTCCGTTGAGCTGGTTATGCTTACTCTCATATGAGACCAAATCGTTCAGGGTAAAACCGTAATAATTTGTAACATAATTTATTACACCACACTTTGGGTTATGATTGCGCATATGATATTGGAAATTCTGCAGCATATCCATATCGCCCTTGAGGTATCTGCGCGTGTCATTCATAAATTCATCCCGATAATAGCCGAGATTCCTGTATACCGGCATCTCATCATTCGGATAAATATCCTGCAGCCGGAAATCTTCGCTCAAAATCTTCGTGCGCGCAAACAACGGCTCCGTCGCAAGCAGTGTTACCGGTACCCGTTCGCCCTTCACATGAATACCATCAATATGATACTCCAATACCCAATGTTTCAAAATTTCCAGAATATATCCCTGCTTAACGGTATGGGGGAAATAGAACTGCATGATCACTTCTATCCCGTTTTGATGCAGCGCCCTTACCATGCGCTTAAATTCCTCACAGGGATTTGGGCCTGACGCATAGGATGCCTTCGGCGCAAAATAGAACGCCTCTCGGAATCCCCAATAATTCAACCGCTTCGCATGCCGGTTCTCCGACTCGAGCTCCTCATCAATATGCTGAACCTGATATTCTATCTTCTGTGTCTCAACAGGAGGTCTGTCCTCCTCCCACTCGCATTCCTCAAATTCATATGCGGGCATCAGCTCGATTGCGTTGATTCCGAGCTCCTTCAAATACGGTATTTTCTCTATAATCCCCTCAAACGTTCCTTTATGCTTAACGCCTGACGAGCCGTGCCTTGTAAATCCCCTGACATGCAGGCAGTATAAAATGCTCTCATTGTACGGAATATTTAACGGCCCGGTTTCCTGCCAGTCAAACGCACTGTCATATAAGCCTCCTCTGAGCGTAAGACGCTTGAATTCTCCGCTTCTCCATTTCTCATTCCCGATAATGCGTTTCGCATACGGGTCCACAAAAACGGTATCGCCGATATAAAAGTTGTACTCACAGTCAGCAGGCGATAAATTCTCTATAAACGCACATGAAATATTTCCGATACGATATCTCGCGTCAAAGGTTATCTTTGCCTTCTGTCCGCCTCCTTTACGGTAGAGAATGAGACCGCATTCCTCATTTGAGCTGTTTACCATTGAAAAATTGATGCCGTTATCCCGCGCGGTCGCACCGAGCGGGTAAGGATGTCCGGGTATAATTTTGAATTTTTTCATATGACCTCGTAATTTTATTAAACTATAAGTGGTAAAATAATCTGTATCTCGTCGCGGATAATAAAATCGACTTTTTGGTCAGAAAGAGATGCTTCTTGGGAGAAAAGCACTCTAAGCTGCTTTTTATCAAGTCCGATGCTGTACTCAAAACGGTCGGCATACATGTTCTTGCCCAAAATGAGCAGCACATCCGCCTTCTCGCACGCTAACGCCGCCTTCGTCATCAGTGTCGTATCCGCACGTTCCCCAATCAGGCGTATCCCGGGGCGTATCGCAATCTTGCAGTCCTCACACAGTGGAATCCCACTGCCGGATCTGACATACTCAAGATCATAATGCCTGCCGCACCGCGGACAGTGGTTGATATGCATGTTACCGTTGTATTCGATTACATTTCGGAAAGAGATACCTGCTGGCAGTCCATGGTAATTCTGGCTTACCACGGCGGATAGTTTACCCTGCGCCTGTAATTTTAACAGCGCATCATAGGCAGGAGTGCTTCGAACCTGCATTCCAACAATCTCTTTTTTGTAGAATTTGAAAAACTTCTCCATCTTCGCGTTAAAAAAGCTTGTTGTGAGCATGTCCTCGGGACAGTAAC
>CAMWYL010000379.1 GCA_947178465.1 uncultured Lachnospiraceae bacterium
GCATATCAGCACGAAGGAAGGCGTGGCGCTTGTGCGGGAGGCGAAGAAGCGCGGCAGGAATATTCATGCGGAGGCGACGCCGCATCATTTCAGTCTGACAGAGGATGCGGTGATTGAATATGGCACCTTGGCGAAAATGAACCCGCCGCTGCGTGAGGAGGCAGATCGGGTTGCGATTATTGCGGGGCTCAAAGATGGCACGATAGATATTATCGCGACTGACCATGCACCACACAGCAGGGAGGAAAAGGAACGCCCGCTGACAGAGGCGCCGAGCGGTATTATCGGATTGGAAACGGCTTTGGCATTGGGAATAACGAAGCTTGTCGATACGGGAGAACTGACAATCAGCGAGTTGATTGCCTGTATGACAATCAATCCGGCTCGAATGTACCGGCTTGATGCGGGAACCCTTTCTGAGGGAGCAGCTGCTGATATTGTTATTTTTGACGCAAACGCGACGCAGACGGTTGGAGACTACGTATCAAAGTCCGCAAACTCCCCATTTACAGGGCAGCAGCTCAAGGGAGTGGTGCGTTATACCATAGTCGATGGGAAAGTGGTTTATCAGGGGAAGTGAGGATTACTTCCCCTCCCGCATCGCGCTGGGCGTCACACCGAAAATTTTCTTAAACGCCCGCCGGAAGCTGTTCGCATTATTGTAGCCCACTGACAGGTACAATTCATTCAAGCTCGTGTCCGTTTCCCGAATCAGCCGTGCGGCCTCGTTCATCCGGATATTCTCCAAGTAGTTTGAGAAATTAATCCCTGTCTTCTCCTTAAACATATGTGAAAAATAGCTCTCCGAAATCTGAAACTCATCAGAAATCTTGTTAAGACTCATCGACGGGTCCATGTAATTCTTCAGAATGTATTTTTCAATTGCGGAAACAGGATTTGTATCCTCCGATTCTGCGGTAAACAGCTTGCAGAGACGCAGCGCAATATCCTCACACAGCTTAAAGGAAACGTGTTGATTAAAGCAGTCGTCCAATGCGCGGATATTCTCGTCGGAGACGTTCTGTGGCAGCGCGAATCTTGCCTTCAACAGAGAATTGCGGATATCCGACAGCAGGAATTGCAGCATGTTGATCGGAAGAGAACGTTCCTCGATATTCTCCTGATGCAGCAGATTAAAAAGTTCCAAAACCTGCGGCGTGTTTCCGGAAGTAATAAAGTGAATCAGCTTTGTGGAAAGCTCCGGCGGATAATAGAAGGCACTCGAATCCTTCTTAATAAAGTCATACGAATAAAAAATAGAATTTTTGCCGGTGTAGTTGACCGCCTCCACTGCCTGCTGATAAGCTTCCCAGACATTCATAATGTTGTCCGTGTTCTTTCCGATACCGGCAAAGAGCCATATTCCGTAGGCATCCAGGAGATAATCGTGCAGTTTTACAATGCTCTCGTTTGTCCGAATGATCAAATCCTTTTCGTCCTCTTTACTGCATACCAGCATGATTGCATAAGTTCTGTCCGACGGACTGATACAGTAGAGCGGAGTTCCGAGGTATTGCTGAAGCCCGTCTGTGACAAGCCGGTTGCATTCCGCGGGTGTGCGGGTTTCGTTTGGCGACTCTGTTACATTATTATATGCGACAATGTACAGGCTGTTATAATACAGGGGACCATCCGGAAGCTCGAGAAAGCTTTTTACATATGTAACTTCCTCCTCGGAGGCAATTGTACCTCTAATCAGTTGGCGTACATACGAGGTTCGGATGATTGGCTGCTGACTGTCCACAACCTCCTGCAAATGGGAGGTCTCCTCCTTAGCCACCTGAAGCTCCTGACCCAGCTCAATAATGGGGCGCATGTTTCGCTTAGAAAAAAGAACAATTAAAATGATTCCAATTGCGAACGCTGCCAAAAATAATGTAAGGTGCATAATTTGCATATGTGCAATATTTGAGGAGGACTCATATGTAGGATATGTGTAATAGTAGGTAAAATCTGTGCTTGGAGAGGTATATTGACCAAATGCAATATCAAGGGAATGAAAGTAGTCATTGGCGGAATCCGCCGCACCGCTGATAAACAAATCGGTAAATTCCGCCCCCTTCGCGGTGTGGATGGATAAGGCAGGCTCGTTGTTTGGGTTCAGCATGGTCAGATTCCGATAAGGGGTATCTTCCTGAAGACAGGTGAACAGCGAGGCAAGCTCACTCTTTTCCATAATAAAGCAGACGATTCCGTCGGCCTTCAGATAGTATAAATCGTCGAGATTTATGATATACATGTAGTATTTTTTGCTGTAGTTGGCAGCATAATCATCAATGGGAAGAAACCGGTAGTAATATTCGGGAGATGTAAGAGCTTTCATCCAATTCCCATATTCCTCCTTGGAATAGCGCTTCTCCCAATCATAATATCTGTACGAAGAAACAAAAGTATTTGGGGAAAGAATACAATCTGACTTTGGCAGGTAACAGAATACCTCGTAAATCGGGAGAAGAGATTCCGGATATACATCCGTGGAAAGCGTTGTATAAAGCGAGAATCCCAAGTCCTGAAAGCCCGGGTCGTCGTCAGAGAGCTTCATAAGCTTTTTGAAGTCGTTATTCTGTAACAGCTGCCGGCAATAGGCGTCCATAATGCTCAAATCCTTCTCAAAAAGCGCCACGTTACTCATAAAGGTGGATTGTATCCGGTTCTGATAGCTCAGGCGTGCATTTTTTGCGTTGGAGCTGTATAAATAAAACAAGAGCATGAGAATCACCAGAAGAAATATGCTGTATGAAATCATCATTTTCAGCATAAGGTTCTGTCTGTTGTTTGGTGAATCTGTAGTATGACGGGCAGATTTTCTGTCAAAATGTATATTAGATAAAGAAATTCTCACTGATTTCCTCTCCTGATTCCACAAAAAAGTAATTTGATATTAGGTCTATTTTACCGGCTTCGGGGGAAAATTACAATATATAATTGCTTGGCAAAAGCCATAAAAATCAAGTTTCTGAAAATATAAACAGCAAAATATGTATGCTACCTAAAATTTTGTCGCTTGTCTGTAAGAGCTTTCAATGTTAAAGTACAAAGCAGACGGGTGAAGATTCGAAAGCGGTAAATCCGCAGTGGGAGAATCTTTATTTGTTCAGATAATAGTAAACAAATTTTTTAGGGAGGAAAAAAGATGAAGAAGAAAGCATTATCTTTACTTTTGGCATCAACAATGGTTGTTTCATTGGCTGCATGCGGCGGTTCATCCGATACACCTGCAACTGATACGACAAACAACAATTCAAACAACAATTCTAACTCTGCTTCTACGGATAATAATACGACAGCACCCGCTGATACATCCGCAGGCACAGAGTCAGGCGAAAAGCCGGATTACCATGAGGTACTTAAGGATGGTATTACGATCGTGGTAAATGGTACTTTGACAGCTACCGTTGATAACGGTCAGGCTGAGTTTAAGCAGCAGTGGGAGGACGCGGTAGGCATTCCTTTGGAAATCCAGCAGCTTGACCATTCCGGTTATACGGATGCGGTTGGACGTCTTTTCGCAGGTGGAGATTATCCTCTGGCTCTTATACACAACTGACGCTGCCGCCGAATAGCCTTGTGTAGAT
>CAMWYL010000380.1 GCA_947178465.1 uncultured Lachnospiraceae bacterium
CATTGAAGGTCTTCTTATATGTATAAAAGATAAAAAGCCCCAGCACAAAAGCAATTCCCATTGCGATTATAAAATCCAACGTCGAAAAGCTTGACGCCTTCTCCAAAAATGATGATTTAAAAATGTCATTAAAAGTCATAAAATCCCTGCCTTTCTCTCAATCAAACGATATTCTTTGTCTGCTATCCGTATATCCTGCAGGCCGCATACTTGCTAAACGATGCTGTCTGCCGATCCCTTACACGCACTGCCTTCGCAATAATCTCCGGAAGAAACGCATCATATTTCACCTCAAGAATGATGGTGCCCGCTTCCGCCGGTATCGTCGCGACTTCCCTGTCAAACAGGGTATTATGGTATAGCCCCGTCCGAATATTGCTGTCAAAGGTAATCCTGACATTTCCCGGCAAATAGGTATATGCCACTCTGTCATAATCCACAATGCAGCGCGGTCTCAACATCTGATACTGCATCTTCGCGTAAAGCTCCCGAAACAGCGGCTCCTCTGCATCCCTTAGAAATTCCGTTCTGCCGCCGCACAGCGCTTCCACCTGTTCCTTTGTCATGGCCGCGGACTCCTTGTCGCAGAGTCCGTGAAGCTTACTCTTTTTCTCCAGGCGAATAAATCCCGTATCTTCATTGTAATAGCGGATACGGAATTTCTCCCGATTGCAGACGCCATCCAACTTTTCCCGCAAAATCTTGTCCGAGATATTGTCAAAATACAGACTGTGCACCCGATACAGGCCGTCCGCCCCCGCATGGCTGTCAAAGTCCGCGATATACCGCAGCCTGCTGCTGATTACCAGATAATCCTCATAGGTAATCCGATGCTTTAGCTCATGGCGCATGTTATTCCCCCTCTCGATTTGTTATGCCTATTGTAAAAAAATCGTCGCTCGGCAGCGACGATTAAGAGAATGCTTCGCATTCTCCTCGAAATGATTTTTACTGTCGCATTTTCCTATATGATAAAGAAAGATTGTGTGCAAATTGTGTACAGAATTTGTAAAATTTGTGTTTCCATTCATAACGCAGAGGAGGCGGCCCCGCTTCGGAACCGCCTCCCCTGTCATATCTCCCCATATCAAAATGAAACCGTAAGCTGCATTTTAAACCGCTCCTCGCCGTATACTGCATGCGGAATATCCTTGGGCATGATCAGCGTCTCTCCTGCCGTCAAAAGGAACACCTGACCGCCTACCGTAAACCTTCCCGTACCCTCCAGCACCGTTACCATCGCATCCCCGCCTGCCGCGTGGGTGGAGATTTCCTCCCCCTTATCAAAGGAAAAAATCGTCATGCTCACTGCTTCATTCTGCACCAGCGTCTTACTTACAACCTGATGCTCCTGATACTCCACAAGCTCCTTCAACTGCAGCTTTGTTTGCTTCTCAACGTTCTTATACATCATATGCCTCCTCAGACTTCTATAATATTCCCATTGATTGACACAGTAACAACCCGGCACGGAACCGCCTTTGTGCTGCCTGACACCGCTCTTTTTACCGCCATCTCCAGCCCGCCGCAGCAGGGAACCTCCATGCGCAGAACGGTAATCCCCTTAATGTCGTTATTCCTGATTATCTCCGTAAGCTTTTCACTGTAATCAACCGCATCAAGCTTCGGACAGCCAATCAGCGTAATCCTGCCCTTCATGTAATCATTGTGGATATTTGCATAGGCATAGGCCGTGCAATCCGCCGCAACCAACAACTCCGCGCCGTTAAAATATGGGGCGCTTACGGGTGCAAGCTTAATCTGACAGGGCCACTGTCCAAGCTGGGAAGCTGCTGCGGACGCCCGCTTCTCTTTCGCATCCGGAACCTTCGCAGACATCTTCTTCTCCTTCACGGCCAAAACTGCAGTCTCGTTATAAGCGGCCGCTTCCCGTTCCTCGAACGCAATCGCGCCGCACGGGCATTCCGGCAGGCAGTCTCCCAAGCCGTCGCAATAGTCCTCGCGGATAAGCCTTGCCTTACCGTCGACGATTTCAATCGCCCCCTCGTGGCAGGCCGCGGCACACGCCCCGCAGCCGTTACATTTTTCCTCATCAATTCTTATGATTTTCCGTATCATGCCCCACATCTCCCATCTTATTCATTTGTGCTTCCGCCTCCGCCACAAGCTCAAGCAACGGCTCCTTTTCTATATCAAAGCTGATATACGAAAGTGCCTTGTAAAAAAACATGTACTCCGGCTGCGTCTCTTTTTCAAGCTCTTTGTTACGATAAATACACGCCGCCAGACTTTTACACTTCGAGAGCAGTTCCATTTTGGCATCCCGTATCTTCGCTTCTGCCTCATAAATACGCCTCATATCATAATCAGCGGTATTTCCACAGGGAGCAGTGCAGCTTGCACAGTTCGGCGCCACGGCATTTTTCTCCGTATAAATCTCGTTTATCATCTCGGACAAGCCTTCATCATCCAATCCCCCGCAGATAACGGGAAGGGCCAAAGCCTTAATAACCACTCTGTCCGTATTGGCGGTCTTGGGATTATTATTGCAGGCACCTACCAACCCAATCAGCGCACTGATAATTTTATCTTCTTTCAGCTCCAATCATCCTCTCTTTGACTTTATACTGCCATTATACTACAATCTCCCCAAAAAGTAAGTATGGCAAACGTCATAAATCTTTTTCTTATGATGTTTGCTGCGCCGATTTTTGCTACGTGCAAAAAACCATTGCTTCAAAAGCTCCGATATTTTATAATACTGTAAAATGCCCCGGAAAACATGAGGAAAACGCGATAAAATACAGGAGGAGCCGCCATGACACAAATCAAATATCCGCAAAAACCACCCGCAGAACCGCCCAAACCGAAGAAGCTGACAGGAAGCCGCGACCTTCCCGGGCTGTGGATGACCCACGACCCCGCGATTTTTCATGACCCAATCAGTCAAAATTATTACATATACTGCACCGGCGCCATCTGCAAACGCTCCCAAGACCTGATTCATTGGGAAAGCCTTGGAAAGGTGGTCGCGGACCCGCCCGCGGAGTCTGTTGCGTGGACGAAAAGCCATGATATATGGGCGCCCGATATCGTAAAGGTCGGAGACGAATACCGCTTATACTGCTCCAACTCCTCGTGGGGCGTGCGGCAGTCCTGCATCTTCCTTGCGGTTTCCGACAATGCGGAAGGCCCCTTTATTCCGAAGGGTTGTGTCCTCAAGACCAGCGACACGCTCCCCGTAAACGCCATTGACGCCAATATTATTGAGGACGCGGATACAGGAGCGCAGTATCTCCTATACGGCTCCTTCTGGGGCGGCTGCCATATTCTCCCATTGGACAGGAAAACCGGCTTTGCCGCGCAGGAGGGAATTGGGAACTGTGTTGCAAGGCGCCCCGCCTGGACAGACTGCGCCATTGAAGGTCCCTATATGATTTATCTTCCCGAAACGAAGTACTATTATCTTTTTGTGTCCTATGGTTCTTTAAAAAGTGATTACAATATCCGAATTGGCAGAAGCCGGAATATCACCGGACCTTTTTATGATTTTCATGGACGGGATATGACCGATTTGGACGATGCAGATGCCTCCCTCGGCCTTATGA
>CAMWYL010000381.1 GCA_947178465.1 uncultured Lachnospiraceae bacterium
CCACATAGAGGCAGTATATCGGGTCTTATCTTTTTTTGCACAGCCCACTTCATCCTCGGAAACAAGGATATGCTTTGCTATCCTTACCTGCCGAACGCCGCTTGCATGGTCGCAGTCCAAATGAGTCAGCAATACATAATCCAAATCCTCCGGTTCTATCCCCAGTACATGCAGCTGCTCATCTACTGCTTTTCCTTTTGCAATCTCACCCTGATTGACAATATACAGCGGAAGCGACATATGACGGATTTGTGCCTTCCTGTCATATACTCCCTCCGGACTCATCTCGCGGCTCCAGCCGGTGTCAACCAATATTTTCCTTTTGGGACACTCAATCAGATAAGCGGAAACCGGAAGCCAAAGGCGGTCTTTTTTGTGAGTTGTCAGTCCGGCTGCCTTTATCCTGCTGCAGTTCTTTCCGCCAAAAGGCAGATAGAGAGAAACACATACCCGCCCACAATGCAATATATGAATCCGAATATTCTCCATTGTTTTTACCTCTTTCCATAATCAGAACAGCACGAACATTGCGCGGCCTGTCAACTGCATTGATTCATTTCTTTTGCTGCAATCAAATCATAGCAGAGCGGATGTTATAAGGGAACGACACAAACTGCAATTATGTACGAAAAAAGGAGCCGTTCGGCTCCGATTTACCCCAAAAGCTGTAAGGTTTTCATGATCAGTAAGTTCAGACTGTCCATATCCACATCATAGGGATTTTTCAGCCAGTAAGTGAATGCTGTAATCGCCTGCGAAGAAATAATTTCCAATATCAGTTTTTCGTTTTTTCTGTTTTCCCCACTAAAAAAACGGTTCCAAAAATGATATTTGATGCCGGCCTGCCATTTCTGAATAAACCGGACATTCGGGTTCGCAATGAGAAATGCATAAAACACCTGTTTATTTTTTTCAATAAAGTGACAAACGTTTTGAAAAAACGGAAATCCCGTTTCCAAATCAATCGCAGTATCGCTAAGGTCATCATTCAGCCTGACCAATTGGCAAATCAAATTATCTTCAATCTGTTCTTTCAACTGCATGACATTATCATAGTAAGAGTAAAAGGTGCTTCTGGCTACATGAGCCTGATTGCATAGTTCTTTAACCGAAATATTGGAAATCTCTTTATGTTGGTTTAACTCAATCAATGCCTTTTGCAATGTACACTGTGCTATTGTACAGTTTGTCTCTTCTATATCCGCAATAAACTTATAAGGGTTCATATATTCTCTCTGTCTCTCGAATTTTTGCCTGATACTCCTTCCTTTACCTTTAACAAAAAAGCTCCGCTTCCTTTCTTTCGCTGCAGGCCTTTTTGATTGCCAGCGCGGCAGCGGATACCAGCGCCCCGTTTACCTTCCGGGCAGACCGGGGGCACTTGACAACACACCGCATACAGGAAATACATTTCTTAGAATCCGCTGTTTTCAGGCTGTCTCTGTTGATCGCCTGCGCAGGACAGTTCTCAGCACATAAGCCGCAGCTGACGCATTCTTTTGTTGCTTTTGGAACAAGGCCTGCTCCTCCTGCCTTCCTGTAAGGCCGGTTGCCCGGTATTTCAAATGCGGACGCCGGAGACTCATCCTCCATAAGTTTCCTGTAAATCTTTTTTGCAAATCCGTGCAATTCTTCCGTATCCTTTTCATCCGGTCTCCCTGCGGCGTACTGATGCATAATGGAATGCTCTGCTACCGCAGAAATGGCAGCTACGGCACGGAAGCCACAGCCTTCCACAATATCCCGCAACTCAACGAGAGTATCTTCATATGCACGGTTTCCATATACACAGACAATCACGCACTTCGCCCGGTTACCGTTTATTTGCATAAGCCTTTTTGCGGCAAGCTCCGGGACACGGCCTCCATAGGAAGGCACCGCGATCAGCGCCACATCCTCCTGTCCTAATTTCATCTTTGAACAGTCCGTTTTTGCATCTGATAAATCAATGCGGGTAACCGGCCCTTCCCATTCCTCTGCAATAATGTCAGCAACTTTCCCGGTTCCACCTGTCGGACTAAAAGTAATCTGTACCAATGCCATGCTGCATCCTCCTGTAAATTTTAATCTTACACCTAATCCAGTATAACAATCGGAAGGTGTAATGTCAATATTTACACCTTTGAACCTTTATGATAAAATGTCTGCATAAGCAAAAGGAGACTACTTACCATGCATATCAGCACGAAATGTTCTATTGCCATCCACTGCCTCATTTTTATCAGCGTATATGCAGAGACACAGAAAGTTACCAGCGAACTGCTGTCACTTTCAACCGGAACCAATCCTGTCACCATCAGGAATATCATCAGCGCATTGAAAAAAGAAGGAATACTCTCCGTAAAATTCGGCACAGGCGGCACAAAGCTCAACTGTCCTTTGAACGAGATCACATTGTACCGGATCTGTAATGCGTTGGAACCGGATTTTCTCGTCAAATTAATCGGGATTCATCCCATGCCTTCTCCCCTGTGTCCGGTAGGAAAAAACATCCACAGCGTTTTAAATTCCTCCTATGCAAAGATCCGGGAAGATCTGTGCAGCAGCCTGCAAAACATCTCCATGAAGGAGATTATGGATAATTACAATAATCTGTAAAAATTCGGATTTCTGCATCATCACGGGTTGCCAACCGGGAGTTGCGTTTTCCTTGAATGGAAAAGATTAAATGGAATGTGTTTTCCCACATGCATTTATTCATTATGAAAATAAATTAAGAACAAAACAGTTTTTTGAATTATATATAAACATGATTCCCGATATAGGTAAAGAATTACCGGCTTTGGCAATCAGTCAATATAATGACATTATATCCTTTGCAACGGAAATAGCAACGATTGCTCACTTTATCTTATATACAAAAGGCAGCAGCAAATATTCCATTTTTGCCGCATTGAGCATAAACCCATGTTTATCGAATCATAATTTTGCGTGCCGCTTTGATGCCGAGCTTATAGGGCAGAGGTCTGAGCTCGCGATCGGCTTCCTTTAGCTTTTCACGGATATTGATATGCTGGGGACAATGTTTTTCACACTTACCACAGCCAATGCACTGTGATGCAAAACCCGGTTCCTTGCGCAGCCCCATGTTCTGAACAAACTCCAAGCGGGCGGAGGACTTTTTCTCCATATACATCAGATTATAATAATAGAAATTGCCCGGAATATCCACTCCCTTGGGACAGGGCATACAATATCTGCAGCCCGTACAGCCTACCTTTTCCCGTTCCCGAATAATCTGCTTGATCTGCTCAACAATCTCCATATCTTCTTCCATCAAATGCCCAGGCGCGGCCTCTGATGCGATGCGGATGTTCTCATTTACCATATCCTCCGAGTTCATACCGGAAAGCACACAGGTCACTTCCGGCTGGTTCCACAGCCAGCGCAGCCCCAGTTCGGCGGGCGTATAACCCTTGCTGCCGGAGGCAAGCACCTCCTTCGCTTTATCCGGCAAATTGACCAACTTGCCTCCGCGAAGAGGTTCCATAATAATTACCGGAATCCCCTTCTCTGCCGCTGCCTGAAGGCCCCTCTTTCCGGCCTGAGTATGCTCATCCAGATAA
>CAMWYL010000382.1 GCA_947178465.1 uncultured Lachnospiraceae bacterium
ATGCTGTACCGTTACAAGATGAGCAGGGCAGAGCGGTCTGTTGCACAGGAGACACTTGTTATTACGCAGAGCAATGCGGATGAGATATTTGAGTTTGAGGAGGAATATGATGATGACACCCAATCATAGGAAGTCGGAGTATCGCTTGCTGTTTTTGATTGCAACGCAGAAATTAACGCAGAAGGCGGAGGAGGTGTTTGCGGAGAAGAAGCTGCCGATACAGTACCATGCCTATGCGAAGGGAACTGCGTCGGGTGAAATTGCGGATATCCTCGGTGTCGGGAGTGTGGACAAATCGGTGCTGATTGGCGTGCTGCCGCAGAAGTCCGCAAACAAAATGCTGATTAAGCTCCAAAATCGCCTGCTTCTTGGGACGCCAAACAGCGGCGTCGCTTTTACTGTGCCGTTATCGGGCTGCAGCGGTGCAGTGATTCATCTGATGCAGGGACTTGAGGGTAATCTTAATTCTTCAGAAAGGAACGAGGGTGAAAGTATGGATGGCAAATATGCGACAATCATGGCTTTTGTTGATCAGGGATTCAGCGAGGAGGTCATGGCGGCGGCCAGACCTGCGGGCGCTACCGGCGGTACGGTTTTTCACAGCAGACGGATTGGCAACGAGGAGGCGGCAAAACTCTGGGGAGTATCGATTCAACAGGAGCGGGAGATTGTCTTGATTCTTGCCAAGAAGGAGAATAAGTTGGAGATTATGAAGGCAATCGGCGAGCGCTGCGGTGTGCAGAGCAAGGCGCATGGTATCGTGATATCACTGCCGGTGGATAATGTGGCGGGATTGGTCAAGGATGTAGAAGAATAGGGGGAGCTCTCGCTTAGAGAGCTCCTTGCTCTTATTTAGAGAGCTCCTCCAAAAAGTTTAATACCATGGTGTTGATTTCTTTGCCCTGCTCCATGACAAAATGCGGGCGGTGTCCACTGCCTGCCACCTCGCAGGTCTTGGCGTGTGGAAGCCGTTCCTTCAGCTCCGCGCAAGTGCCGAACGGGTCATGCTCGCCATTGATGAAGAAGCAGGGGCAGGAGACAGACTGCCACTCTGTATCCGTCAGGCTTGGATGGTGGCGCCAATCATCAACCGTCTGCTCCAGAAAGGTCTGCCATTTGCCGCGGTGGGCCTCAAAATGCCGGATCCGCATTTCCTGAATAAACTGTATATCGCCTTTGGCCAGAAGGTTTTCGGGCAGGAAGTCCTCGGAGCCGTCCGGTCTGGGATATGCGCCCGCACCGACAGCGATAAGGCTGCAAACCTTCTCGGGATACTTGGCGGCCATGTACATACCGACGGTCGCGCCGCAGCTGTAGCCAAAGAGATGCGCCTGTTCGATTCCAAGCGCGTCCATAAAGGCGGCCATGTCATCCGCGATTTGGCGGGAATCCCATTTCAGGTTCTCACACATGGTACGCCCATGTCCGCGAAAGTCGGGAAACAGGCAACGGTATTTTGACTGAAACGGTTGAATCTGGGACGCAAAGGCAAGGAGTCCGCGGCTGAAATGACTGTGTAAGAACAGGACGGGCTGGCCGTCCCCCATTTCCTCATAAAACAAATTTAAATTCTGAATGCGTATATATGGCATAGAGCACCTCCTGCAACAATTCTTGGTAATATATGTGTAAATGGAACATGAATAATTCTAATGGAACTTGAGCCGTTAATAGAATGTTCATTCATGTGTTTGTTGTGATATAATTATTATAGCATCTCGTAAGTGTAGGTGCAAGAATGAGAAAATCATTAAGAAACTCGAAGGCAGGAAAAACGCAAAAGAAAGCGGCAGGGGGATTATTATGGAAAAGCAATTCAAAATATGCAGAGTGATGGAACCGTCTGTGTATTTGCCATACATTGATGCGAGGGAGACGGATTCGGATTTTCTTTCCGCTTTAGAGGGAAATGATGAAGAAGTTTATGCACTGTCGGCGGGAGAGGAGACGGTAGGGCTTGCCTGTGTATGTGGTGGCGGCTGGGCATTTTTGTATTTGTATATTTTTTCGCAGTACCGGAATATGGGCTACGGTCGGAGAGCAGCTTTGTCATTGGAACAACGGTTATGTATGCCATCCTTGAACCGAATTACAACCTGTTACCATACAAACAATCATATCGCGGCAGGTCTTGCAAAGTCCTGCGGATATACAAAGGAATTTTCATCTGCGTATATGATTTATACAGGTCCTCGGTTTGAGGAGGAGGCAGTACCGGTCCGGCAATATCAGGCTGCGGATTATCAGGCTGCACAAGCGCTGGAGGCAGAGGCATTTCATGTAATGCGCCTTGGAACCGGCTGTTTCCCCGATTCGGTTCCGACAGCTCCAAGTGAAAAGATGAGAAGGGAATGGGATGAGACCTCCGGGGAACGGTTCGTCTATGTTTCGGAGGGTGAGATTGTAGCCTGTGCGCATGTGGAGGGTGCGGAGTTGGACAGCATATCCGTCAAATTGACACATCAGGGAAAGGGCATAGGGAAGCGCTTTCTAAAGCATATCGTGAACAGACTTTTGGACGCAGGGCATAAGGAAATCTCCCTATATTGTGTTGTTGGGAACAATGCACGTTATCTGTATGAGCAGGTCGGCTTTCAAGAGGTATTTTGTAACGACTATGCGGTTAAAAAGTTTTAGAGATAATCAATAGGCGTACAAGAGCTCCGCTGTATCCTCTCCAAGTTTTAGGCGGTAGAGCTCGGTACGGACTCTGTGGTATGCGTTCCAATCGGGATGGATACATTCATTAAATTCTGCTATAAAATACAGAAAGCCATCAGAGTAATAAAAATGCCCAAACCAAGTGTCTTCCGTTACCAGTGTTGGGATGTATGCTTCCATGGAGGGAGCAATCTGTATAATGGTGCCGGAGGCATCTGGGAGGGCATAGACCGCTCCCCTTTGATTTTGGGCGTGTATAGCCACACGGTCATAAGGAGCCTGCTTCTGCCTTTGCTCGTGAATAATGCGCTCCGGAAAGTCGGTGTGGCAGATTATGTTTTCCTCGATATCCCATACCTCTGTATCATAGGAGTTTTCCGTAAAATACAGAAGCGGCTTGCCTGAAATCTCGCAGAGATAATAGCAGTCGTCAAAAGCGTCGATTGCCCGATAATCCGAGCCGTCAGACTTTACGGTAACAAACTTTCCCCCCTGATAAATATTGCCGCTGCTGGCGTAGCCGCCGAAACAAAAGAAAATTCTATCTGCAGACAGTTCGACTTGAAAAATATGTTCAGGATAGCCTAAATCCTTATTTTCGGAGGTTAGAGATATGATTTCCCTGTGTTCCCCATCCAAGGATATCGAAGTCAGACTACAGGCATTGCTATATAGATGCCAATCAAAATAAAACCAACCATCCTGATAAGTGCAAAAAATCAAGTCTCCGTAATAAGCGTCTGCCAACAACTTTTTTTCGCCGGTTTTACAATTCAAGATATAGTAATATTCCCACCACGTGTCGGAATCACGCCACTCCAGAAGGAGAATGCCTTTTTCCACATCTGCCGCATAAACAGATCCCGGTCCGTAATCAACCCGATTC
>CAMWYL010000383.1 GCA_947178465.1 uncultured Lachnospiraceae bacterium
TCCTGCTGGTTATGGTCAACCCTTATGCGGTAAAGCAGACCAAGGAACTGGATGATAACAGCCAAAGTAAAAATGACAGCAAAGATCCTAAGGTAATAGCAAAGCTTGTTATTGACGGAAGGTATTCAGCGCCATACATGCCGGACGGTGTGTATGCAGAACTGAGAATTATGGTGGCCAATCGGAAGAGACTTGTCAGGGAAGTTACCCAGATCAAAAACAGATTTGCCAGATGGTTCGCCATATATTTCCCTGAATATAAAGATGTGTTTGGGGATTATGAAGCACAAAGCAGTATACTGCTTTTGAAAGCAGCGTGTACTCCGGAAGCAATCGTTGAACTTGGAGCCGAGAAAATAAATCAAATCTGGCGTGATGCAAAGCTGAGAGCTGTTGGAATGAAAAGGGCAACGACCCTGTGTGAAACGGCAAGGCGGAGCATTGGGTTAAAGAAAGGCTCATCGGCAGCCAGGTATGAAATGAAGCTGTTGCTTGCGGATTACGAATACAAAAAGGCACAGCTGGATTCCATTATGGAAGAGATAAAAAGTCTGTGTAAGAAGATACCCGAAAGCGGGCAGATGCTTGCCATCAAAGGTATAGGAGTAATCACTGTAGCCGGTTTTTTGGCGGAAGTTGGTGATGTGAGACGTTTCGAATCACCAAGACAGATACAAAAGCTGGCGGGACTCTCATTAAGGGAAAACAGTTCGGGAAAACATAAGGGACAGACGACCATCAGTAAAAGAGGCCGGAGTAAGCTGCGGGCTGTACTGTTCAATGCAGTGATCCCGCTGATAGCTAAGAACCCAGAGTTTAAGTCATTGCATGAGTACTATACAACCAGAGCGAACAACCCGCTGAAAAAGAAACAGTCAGTGATTGCAATCAGCTGCAAGCTGATACGAGTCTTCTACGCTATTGTGGCAAATGGTGTAGCCTATGATCCAGAGAAAATGATGTCAGACATTCATAGGCAGCCACAGGCGGCGTAAAGGAGAGGAATGTGAAATTCAGGAAGACGTCCACCGACAGGTGCTGAATTGAGCAGAAAAGAAAAACATAGAGAGCCGAAGTCAGATTTTTTACCATCAGAGCACAGACTCAGCAATGGAGCATCATGACACCCCTTTATGGATAAGCAGAACGAAGGAATTAAGGACTCAGCAGTAAAGGAGATCCTGTATGACATGGGAGGTTAGGCTGCCGTAAGGAGTTGGGGATAAGAAAAGGCCGATCATAGCGAAATAGGACGACGTCTTATTAAGTGAACCCCAAACATCTAGGTATCCATGATTTCAGGCCAAGGGGAATGGCATAGACTTAGAAAGCTGTTCTATGAAAAAAGAAAAAGTGAGAAAGAGCGAGTTAACAAGAGAAAAACAAAGATTATTATGGGAGGGGAATATACAATATGGACATTTTGATAATGAGAACAGTGAGTATGTCATATACAGGGGGAAAGTCAGCCCTGTATATCAATTCAAATACAAAGGCATAAAAGCTTCTCGGACACCGATGATTCCTAGGGGAAAGCCGGGAAGCAAACATGTGGTGGAAGTTGTGATGGGATAATAGAAGGAGGAGACGCTATGATCAAGTTTGGGACAGGCGGATGGCGAGCAGTCATCGGGGATGGATTTACGAAAGAGAATATTCAGGTCTTATCCAGAGCTATCTGTGATAAGATGCGGAAAGAAAAAGTGGAGCAGGAGGGAATCGTCTTAGGCTATGACAGACGGTTTCTGTCCAAAGAGGCAATGCAGTGGGCGGCGCAGGTCTTTGCAGCCGAGGGAATCAAGGCGTATTTGATTAATAAGTCAGCGCCTACGCCTCTTGTAATGTTCTATGTGATGAGGCATGAATTCCATTACGGTATGATGATCACGGCAAGTCATAATCCCGCAATCTATAATGGCATTAAGGTCTTTACCTACGGCGGCAGGGATGCGGATGAAGAACAGACAGCGGATATTGAACACTATATTAATGAGGTGACTGACATTCCGGTGGATGAGATGTTGTACGCGGAAGGAATTGAGAAAGGGTTGATCGAGGAAATCTATCCCTTAAACGAATATCTGGACAGTATCATTGATACGGTGGATATGGATAAAGTGAAGGCGCGCGGACTGAGAGTTGCTCTTGATCCGATGTACGGTGTCAGTGAGACCTCTTTAAAAACGATCCTCATGACTGCAAGGTGTGAGGTGGAGACCATACATGAGCGGCATGACACGCTTTTCGGAGGTAAGCTGCCGGCGCCTACGGCAGAGACATTGCGTGCTTTACAGAATTATGTGATTGACAGGCGCTGCGATCTGGGAATTGCAACGGACGGTGATGCTGACCGGATAGGTGTTATTGATGATATGGGAAATTTCCTACACCCTAATGATATTCTCGTGCTGTTATACTATTATCTGGTAAAGTACAAAGGGTGGCACGGACCGGCAGTCAGAAACATCTGTACCACACATCTGCTTGACAGAGTGGCGGAGAGTTTTGGTGAGAAGTGTTATGAAGTACCGGTAGGATTTAAGCACATTTCGGCGAAGATGTTTGCTACCGATGCCATTATCGGCGGGGAGTCCTCGGGCGGTATGGCAGTGAGAGGGCATATTAAAGGAAAAGACGGCATCTACGCTTCGGCGCTTCTGGTAGAGATGATCGCTGTGACGGATATGAAGCTGTCTCAGATTATGGAGACGATTCGCAGGGAGTACGGCGGTATGGCGCTTGAGGAGAGAGATTACCGTTTCAGTCCTAAGAAGAAAGAGGACATCCGCAAACTGCTTCTGGAAGACAAAGAACTTCCGCAGATCCCTTATGAGGTTGAGAACATTTCTTATCTGGACGGTTTAAAGATCTATTTGAAGGACGGCGGATGGATTTCCGTGCGATTTTCCGGCACGGAGCCGCTTCTTAGAATCTTCTGTGAGATGAAGGATAAGAGCGACGCGGCAGCTTTCTGTGAAGTGTTTGAGAAATATCTGGAATTATAGAAACAGGTAACAACAAAACGAAAAAGGGAGCGAGGGAGAATTATCATGAGAATATATTGTGCAAAAGATTACTATCATGCCAGCCGAGTGGCGGCCAATATCATATCGGCGCAGGTGATCATGAAACCCGACTGTGTGCTCGGACTGGCGACCGGTTCAACGCCGATCGGCACATATGAACAGTTGATCAGATGGTATGAAAAAGGCGATCTTGATTTTTCGGAGACACACAGCATCAACTTGGATGAGTACAGAGGGTTACAGCCGGAAGACGAACATAGTTATCGGTATTTCATGAACACCCATCTGTTTGATCATATTAATATAGACAAAAAGAATACTTATGTACCGGACGGCACACAACCGGATCCGGAGAAGGCGTGCAGAGACTATGATGAGATTATCCGCGTCCACGGAGGTATTGATCTGCAGATCCTTGGGATGGGACATAACGGACATATCGGATTCAATGAGCCGGGAAGCGCTTTCGGCAAGGAAACGCACTGTGTAAAATTGTCTGAGAGTAGCATATCCGCTAAG
>CAMWYL010000384.1 GCA_947178465.1 uncultured Lachnospiraceae bacterium
GCGCGGGAGAAGGGAAAGTTGAAGGAGTATGTTGGGATTTTAAGAGCAAACAGGGAGCTGCAGCGGCTGATGGTCGCGGGTGCGGGATGTAAGCTGGCATTTTCCATCGCGACTAACATGACGGTGTTGTGTATGCTCTACGGCGCGATGATGGGAGATTACAACGGCCTGTATCTGCCGATGATGATAGTGGGATACGTTTTTTCCGTCCCGTTCTTTCTGCTGACAGTGCGCACTTCACAAAAGCATGGGCAGAAGGCATCGCTGGTCCGCTATACGCGATTGGCGCTCCTGATGTATGTGGGGGTGCTGGTGCTTCTTCTTCTGTGGAAGCCGCAAGATTCCGCAGTGAATCTGAGTTTTACGCCGCCAAATCTTTATACGGTGCTGTTTGTCCTTTTCTTCAGTCTGGGGTATGGCGCTTACTATGCGACGGCGGATATGCCGATTCCGATGGTGGCGGACTGCTCCGATTATGAGACGTACCGCTCCGGTAATTATATCCCGGGGATTATGGGAACGCTGTTTTCGCTGGTGGACAAGCTGGTAAGCTCGCTTGGCTCAACGATTGTGGGCGCGGCGTTGGCACTGATTGGGATTCATGTGCTGCCGGATGGGAATACGCCGTATGCGGACGGGATGCATATGGTGGTGCTTATTTTATTCTGCATCGTTCCGATGGCGGCGTGGGTGGCGACGCTGATTGCGATGAGGGGCTACACGCTGACCGGGGAGCGGATGAAGGAGATACAGAAGGTCAATGCCGCGAGGAAGGACGCGATTGCGGGTGGCATGACGCTGGAGGAAGCAATGAAGAGGTGGGAGTAGGGAAAATGCGCTAAAAATATGAAAAGAAATCCCTTTGAAGGGCCGGGCAAACTCTCAGGTAAGCAATTCCGCAATGGCCTGTTCCCAATATTGATTGGGAACATTGTACCAAGTTGCGGTTCCTTCGGCGCATAAATTCATTGCCCTTGCCAAAACCGTTCCATGTGATACCTCTCCCGTAAGGATCAGATGCTTTGTTATCTGAGTCCAATAGGGGGCTGCTTCCTCTAAGCCGGATTCGCGCAGTTCCCTGACAACCTTCTCTCTATCGTAATCTATGCTGATAAATTCGTATGTCCATTCCTGAATATTTTGGCGAAGAAGCATAAACTGTGCCTTTCCGCCACTATGTAAGGATACGCCTACCGCACCGGGATTTAATACCACCTTACTGCCGCGCTTGATCACACCCTGTAAATGCGTATGGCCGCAGAGGATATAATTACATGAGCACTCATCAATCATTTGATTTGTTTTGTCATTGTCAGGAAGCATTTTTTCGTTGTTCCTGTTTGGCGAACCATGACAGGCCAATATGGAGGAAGTATTTTCGAATTTTATCTCCCGGGAAATCGAAAGGCTTTGGAAAAAATCAATATCTCTTTCGGTCTGATTCGCATAACAGTATTGCATTGCGCCAACGGTTGCGTTCCCGTCCTTCCATTCGCAATGAATATCATTTCTGCGGTTTATCCAATAATCTTCCTTATTTCCCTTGATAAAAAAGCAGGTATATTTTTCTTTCAGGGCATATATCATTTCCATCGTTTTCTGCGGATATGAAAATTCCCCTAAATAATCGCCCAAAAAGATAAATGTATGAATATTGCGCGCTAAAGCGTATTCCACACATTGTTCAAATGCCACGTAATTCCCATGTATATCAGAGAAAACTGCTATTTCCATATATAACTGCCTCCCAATCCCTTCATCTGTCTGTTATACGCCAATTATATCATCAATTTAAAGCTTTAGGCAACCGCAGGTTGCGCAAAAGAACGTTTTCATTGGTGGAAATCACACGCTTTTTTCTGTACAATAGGGGCATGGGAGGTGCTTACAATGAAGCTGTCGGAGAAGATTATCGAATTGAGGCGGGAAAATGGGATGACGCAGGAGGAGCTGGCCGCCATCTGCCATGTAAGCAGGCAGTCTGTTTCCAAATGGGAGGCGGATATTGCGTTGCCGGAGACGGAGAAGCTGCTGCTGTTAGGGGAAATCTTTCATGTCTCCATGGATGTTTTGTTAAAGGACGAGCTGAAAATAAACGGAGCTAAGGAAGTCCGAAGCTGTGGGGACAATGCCATTCAGGGAAGGAAGACAGAGGAATATGAAGGGATACTAATTAAGGAAAGCATTGATGACGAAAATATCCTTGATTTTCTGCATGTGCATAAGATGGAGTTGTGGAATACCGGTGGGAAGCCGAAATATTGGACGGTGCTCTTTTTTACAAGCGATACAAAGGATTTTCCTGAGCGGGTTTCTAAAGTTATGGTATCCGATCCGGAGCAGGGCGGGAATTGGTTTGTCGATTTCAAATCAGGGAATGAAAAGTACATTGTGTTCCGGAATAAAATCTTGAAATATCAGATTGGAAATCAGGCGGAAAAGGAGAAGGTATGCGCCGAGTGCCGGAAGCTGGGTATTTTGGAGGAACAGATGAATTGGCCGGAATAGGAGATGAGAGGAAATGTTTCAGGGATTTAATGCGTCCACTATAAAATATTATGAGGCAATCCGGAAGGAAAATTCCAAAAGGGTACATAAGGAAAACGAAGCGCTGTATTTCGAGGGCGTAAAGCAACCGTTGGAGGAGCTGTATTTTGCACTCTATAATTATTTTGGTGGGATAGACGGTGATTTACTAAGCAATAAGAGAAGCTGTATTTCCTCCGCCTATAATGATGCGCGCTTCAGCAGCGGGGCGCCGATAAAGGAGTATTTTTACATTCGTTTTAAATTGGACACGGCCGATAAGAAGAATGCTTTGGGCTTCTTTTTTGATGCTTCCCCGGACGGGTATAAGTATGGGTTGAATATCTATCATATGAATGCGGCGGGGATGGAAAAAATCAGGGACTACATGTTGGATAATAAGCGCTTTGCGACAGAGGTGATTCGGAAATTTAATGCCTCCGGCTTATTGCAGGTCCGGGGCGAGCTTTACAAAAAAGCGCATTATCCCGAGGAAAACGCTGTTTTGCGGGATTGGCTGGAGCGGAAGCGGATTGCCTTTATCCATGAAGGGCAACTCACGCCGGAATTTTACGGCAGGGAAATTTTTGAGAGTATCTGTCTGGCGTTTGACAGTGCAAAAGAAGTATATTTTATGATAAAGGAAGCGCTGAGAATTTAATGGAACTGTCTGTGCGTTTATGGTAAGATAATAGCGTTGAGCAAATCGAGCTTTAGAAGGGAGTTTTCTTGATGGATAGCACACAGAAATTTAGCGGCTTGGCGAATGAGTACACAGTTGGAAGGCCGGCTTATGCAAATAAATTTATTGAAAGTCTGTATTCTCAATATGGTTTTTGGGAACAGTCTGTTATTGCCGACATAGGTTCAGGAACCGGCAAGTTTGCCAGACAATTATTGGAGAAGGGGAGTTTTGTATATTGTGTTCAGCCAAATGGTGATATGCAAAGTATTGCCATAGAAGAATTGGGCGGGTATAAGG
>CAMWYL010000385.1 GCA_947178465.1 uncultured Lachnospiraceae bacterium
GCATATGCAATACATAGAAAAATCCCATTCCGATTAATACGACAAATGCCACTGACACAATCATCAGCAGCACGCGCGCCGTTCGTTTTCTATTTTTCATCCTTCATCAGCTCCCTCTCTTCTAATCCCATTCTGCCTCCTGCAGCCCAATCACCTTTCAATCTTGAGCCAAAACTCATCCTCCGCCATACGTCTCTGCGTCTTCTCAATAATCAGAAACGGGTCGTAAAACGGCAGCTCCATATCCCGCAACACCAGCTTGATCTTGTCGCGGCTCCTAACGGAACATATACCATATCCTAAGCGGATATGGAACCGTTTTTCCATTCATATCTTTCACTCCATATATCTTTGTCTAAATAAGGCTCATCGAGGAATTTTCCAAAACATTCGGAAGCAACGTATAAATATTGCAGCCGCATAATTCATCAAAATGCTTCTTGGTATTCATAAATGCCTTCCATTTATCTATCGTAAAATCCGGTAAGCCATGCCTTAACGCAACATCCACGAAACGCTTCTCCATAATGCACGCCCCGTTCGGCAATGAAATCGCATCGCATAATTGAATCAAAATATCATAATTATCATATTGTCTGCTCTCTAAAAACCGCTGTAAAAACGCTTTCTGCTCGGAGGAGCAGTCATATTTACCGAAGAAAGTATCCACATCTTTTATGGGAAACGAATGTGTCAGACAAATATGTGCGATTTCTTCCTGTCCCATACCTATCATATAATCATAACCGTCAAATATATGTAATATTCCCTTTATACCGGCTCTGCGCCCAATATCATGCATCAATCCCATTACATACGCCTTATCGCAATCCATAACCTTTGTTTT
Organism: uncultured Lachnospiraceae bacterium; assembly: GCA_947178465.1. Classification (GTDB taxonomy): domain Bacteria; phylum Bacillota; class Clostridia; order Lachnospirales; family Lachnospiraceae; genus COE1. The sequence goes on from CAMWYL010000385.1 coordinate 848, forward strand.
TTCGGCAATCAGTCTTGCGTTTTTCGCCACTGACATGCTATGCTGTTCCCAAGGTCCGGGCGTTAATTGCGCTGCCAGCGCAAGCTCTTTATCTGCTTCTATCGGTTTCAACATTTTCAATTCTCCCCTTCATCATAAGTCAAAAACCCCGCCGCAAGCAACGGGGCATCAAATTTGAAACGCCCTAAAGGGCGGAGTATATGACCCTCGCGGCAGTCGCCAAATGTCTGCAGGCAGCCACTTGGCTCGTTGCTCGCGGGAATTATGTCCCTGTTTGCCGCATTGTTTAATGCCATTATTTTACCACAAACACCTTTGCGATTCCACCAAATCTTATCCGTTGTCGATTGAAGTTTGATATGTGTTAAAACAGCGCCGCCTGTCTGCCTTGAAGCAAAGAGCCTCTTGTGCTAAAATCAGGATAGCACGTCAACACCCCCGCCGCAGGCAGCGGGACATTCGATTGGAGGAAAAAAATGATTGTTTTAATCACAGGCGCATCCCATACAGGCAAGACAGCACTTGCGCAAAGACTTCTTGAAAAGTATCACTATCCGTATCTCTCCATAGACCATTTGAAAATGGGGCTTATTCGCAGCGGCAATACAACGCTTACGCCTGTGAGTGATGATAAGCTGCTGACAGCCTATTTATGGCCGATTGTACGTGAAATGATTAAGACTGCCATCGAAAACGGGCAAAACCTCATTGTGGAGGGATGTTACATCCCTTTTGAATGGGCAAACGATTTTGAGAAGGAATATCTGGACGAAATCAAATTCTATTGTCTCGTTCTGAGCGAGAACTACATCAAAACCCATTTTGATGCCATCAAAAGGTTTGCAAGCGTTATTGAAGACCGCGGGGAGGATGAGGATTGCACTCTCGAAACCGTGCTTAAGGACAATGCGCAGATATTGGAGCAATGCCTTACACATGGAACAGACTATATTCTTATCGACGAAGAATATCAGATTGATATTGGGTTAGATTGATACAGGAGATACGCTTATATGGAAAAGAATAGGCTGAGAAAGTTACTGCTTCCCTTAATAGCGGAACAATTATTGGCAGTCAGCGTGGGAATGGTAGATACTTTTATGGTATCCACCGTTGGTCAGGTGGCTGTTTCGGGAGTTGCTCTGGTTGATAATATCAATCGGCTGATTATTCAGGTAATGTCGGCATTTGCGGCAGGCGGAATTGTTGTCGTAAGTCAGTATATGGGAAATAAAAACCATGAAATGTCAAAAAAATCGTGCGCTCAATTGGAAACACTTATGAATGTATTCTCCATTACAATGATGATGATCTGCATTTTCTTCGGCCGTTTCTTATTAGGCAGTTTGTTTGGTAAAATTGAACAGGATGTAATGGAGGCGGCGCATACTTATCTGGTGGTGTCAGGCATATCTTTTGTGTTCCTCGGTATATACAATACAGGAGCAGCGATCCTGCGCTGCCAGGAGGATACCAAAACCTCAATGCTGGTAAGTCTCGTTATGAATATCATTAACGTAGTGTTTAATGCATGGTTTGTTTTCGGGCTGCATATGGGTGTTTTGGGAGTCGCCGTTGCTACGCTTATCAGCAGAGCCGTCGCCGGAATTATTATGAAGCTGCTGCTTTTGTCCCCAAAAAACAGCCTTCGGATTACGGAAATAAAGGCGTACCGGCCATCGTTTGGCCTGGTAAAGAAAATTTTGGCAATCGGCATACCAAGCGGAATTGAAAACGGAATGTTTCAAATCGGCAAGCTGCTTGTTGTAAGTATGGTCGCAACGCTTGGAACAGACGCAATTGCGGCAAATTCAATCGGTTATCAGGTTATAGATTTTCCCAATATTCCGGGCGTATCCATAGGGCTGGCGCTTGTCGTAATCATAGGACAGGATATCGGAGCAGGCGATAAAGAACTTGCCATAAAAGATTCCAAGCATTTACTCAAATTGACATATATTTGCGATTGGACATGTAAGCTCCTTTTGTTCGCCGCCACACCGTGGCTCGTATCCCTCTTTTCTCTTTCTGCCGCCGCTACAGATATGGCGGTAACCGTATTGCGCTGTTTTGCCATCACTGCATTACCGATATGGCCATTAAGCTTTACACTGCCGAATGCACTAAGAGGCGCCGGAGACGCGAAATTTACAATGCTTATCAGCATATTGTCCATGTGGCTGTGCAGAATTGTGGTAAGCTATATTCTTGTTATGTGGTACCATTTCGGAATCCTTGGCGTGTGGATTGGAATGTTCGTGGACTGGTACGTCAGAGGCATCAGCTATGCCGTACGGTATTTCTCGAAGAAATGGCTTACGAAAAAGATTATATAGATAAGAGGAACCGGAAGCAGCCTTACAAAAGGGACTGAAACAAAACAGCGCTTGCAGGGCAAAACGTCCCGCAAGCGCTCCAATCTCTTTACTTTCGTACAAGCAATGACTTTCCTGTCATTTCCGCAGGCTGTGTCATCCCCATCGTCTCAATCAACGTCGGCACAATATCCGCAAGGCATCCGCCCTCTCTCAGGGTATACGCGGGATCATAATTTACCAGAATAAACGGTACCTGATTCGTGGTATGCGCAGTAAACGGTGCACCTGTCTCATAATCTACAAGCTGCTCCGCGTTACCGTGGTCAGCACAGATAAAC
>CAMWYL010000386.1 GCA_947178465.1 uncultured Lachnospiraceae bacterium
GTCCCCAGACGGCCTTTAAGTAACGCGGCTCCGCCGGATTGTATTCCAGCTTTTCCCGAAGGTGCCGGATATGTACCGCCACGGTGTTTTCCGTGCCATACGGGTTATCATGCCATACGGCCGAATAGATCTGTGTCGGCGAATATACCTTTCCCGGGTTTGCCATCAGCAGCTTCAGAATATCATATTCCGTTGGCGTAAGCGCCACCTTCTCTCCGTCAAGCAGCACCTCCTTGGTTCTGTCATTCAGCTCAATGCCGCCTATGGCAAACACCTCAGGCTCATCCTTAACGCCGCTTCCTCCAAGCTGCATGTAACGCCGAAGCTGTGATTTCACTCTCGCAAGAAGCTCCACCGGATTAAAGGGCTTTGTCACATAGTCGTCAGCGCCGATATTCAGCCCAAGCACCTTATCCACATCCTCACCCTTTGCACTCAACATGATCACGGGAACATTGCTTTGCTCCCGCAGCTTCACCATCGCGGAAATCCCGTCCATCACGGGCATCATAATATCCATTATGACAAGGTGGATTTCCTCCCTTTGGAACAATTCCAACGCCTCTCTGCCATTATAAGCCTCATAAACCTTATAGCTCTCGGACATCAGATAAATCCTCAATGCCGATACAATATCCTTTTCATCATCACATACCAGTATGTTGTACATTTGAATAACCATGCCTTTCTCTTAAGTCGCGCGCAGATTTTAACAACAGTTCAGCATGGCTAAACTGTCATTAAGAACATTTTAACGGATTCTTTATTAAGTTCCAATTGGGAATTTTATTAAGATTTGTTTAAGATGGGTGTTTTATCCCTCAAAAAGCAGCATTTTTCAATGAAGCAATTGTGCAATCCTCAATCCTATGGTAGAATATCTGACGGAACTGAAAATAATTATCACATATTACATTTGGAGGTAAAAAAATGGCATCCGGCAGACCTGTTGTGCGTCAAGTCGCATGGTTATCTCTTATTCCGCAGTTAATTTTCATAGCGATTGCGGCACTTATCCTGGGAATCTTTATTAAGCCGTTTACAGATGCATTGCAAATAGCACTCATCATATATATGATTGCTTTTGTTTTGTTGAGAAATCTGGTTCCGCGCAACCACCGAAAGGGGATGCGCTATTTCAGATCAGGCAACTATGCTCAGGCAATCGACGAATACCAAAAGAGCTATGCCTTCTTTACAAAATACGCATGGATAGACAAATACCGCTTCCTTGTACTGTTGTCCTCAAGCCGAATCTCCTACACGGAAATGGCGCTGCTCAATATCGCCTATTGCCATGCACAGCTTGGCAACGGTCCGAAGGCCATCAAGTGCTATGAAGCCGTGTTGCGCGAATTCCCGGACAGCCAAATGGCACAGTCCGCATTACAAATGCTCCGCTCCGTCTTCAATGACGACTCAGAGCATTGATTCCGTATTCTCACCGGTCTCTACAGGGGCTTCGGAAGACGCAAATGAATCCGCCGAAGCTCCGTCGGACGCATCCCGCTGCAATGCACGCAGCATACCGCGCTGATCTTTCTTCTCATCCTTGAACAGCGAATCATATTCCTTGTGTTCTTTTTTATTCGCGCTCACAATCGCCGCTGCCTTCGCCGCCTGATACAAATCCGAATTATACTCCCTCAGCATCTTATCATCCGTCCCGGGCACCCTGTCACCGTTTGCAATCCGCCGCGCAATCTCCATCACCTTCGCAAAGTCCTGCGCTGTCTTGGCTGATTTATTGTTTGATTCCCGCTGCTCCTCGTAGCGCCGTCTCTGCTCCTCAAGCATCTGCAAAAGCTTGTTCTCCTGCTCCTTTGCACGCTTTTCTTCCTGCTGCGTTTCCAGGCGTTCCTTCCCCTCCTCGGATATCGTAACACTGTCATTGTCCCCATGTCCGACTGCGGCTGTCTGTACCGGCTGCATTCCCGCTTTTCCTGCGGTCGGAAACATGCTGCCTCTATTCCCGTTAATAACCGTCTGCCTTTCCTTACTCTTTGCTGCATCTGCTATCCGCATAAACCATTCCTCCCTGAATATCAACGTCAAATCCCTTTGCCACATATGTTATTGATTCTTTATATATCTATATCATATATCGGTATGTATGAAGAAAATAATAACAGCAATGTGGCTTGCTTTTCCCCACCAAAAAGAGTAAAGTTACTATAGCATAAATGGCAGGAGGGGATAACATGATATGGCATAAAAAGAAAAAGGAGCAAAATGATAATCCGTTCCATAAAGAGTATGGCATTATCAGCAATTCCTTTTACATACTCGGGAAAATCAAGCAATACTACCCGCGGCTTCTGATTATCATGGGCGTTGGCATCATTACAGGCTCCATAACGCGGTACTTATGGAGCTTTATCGGGAAATTCGTGATTGACATTGTACAGGCGCAGGCAAATACGCCGGAAAAGGATATCCGTCCTTTACTCTGTCTGGTAATCCTTACCACGCTGATTGAGCTGGTCTGTACACTGCTCAATACCTTTGCCAACAACAGGCTGTGGTATCGTATGATCTATGTTCGCATGCGCGTCATCACGGAACGGGTCGCAAAATCTCTTAGTATGAACTACCAGATGCTGGAACAGCCCAAGATTCTGGATACCCATGAAAAAGCTGCCAGAGCCACCGGCGGAAACAATAACGGCGTGGAAGGTCTCATGCACTCTGTCTTTGACCTCGGTATACAGCTACTGGTTCTGATCACCACCGTTTTGTCGGTTGCGTATCTGGATTGGCGTCTGATTTTGATTCTGGCAGTGCTCTCCCTTCTGCAGTTTCTTTTTTTCCGTTATACCGTCAAGAAGGACCGCAAAAACGTATGGAACAGGCTGGCTCCCACATGGCGTAAGATCAATTACATGACGCGCGCAACACAGGATTTTGATTACGCCAAGGACATTCGGCTTTTTCACATGAAGGATTGGCTTTCCGGCAAACAGCACGACATCCTTATGGAGAAACAGGAGCGGATGCTGTACAGCAGGAACCTGTGGATTTATAACTCCGTGTTCGCTCATGGAATCTACATGATTTCGCAGGCGTGTGTTTATGGTATCCTGATTTTCAGCGTTATCGACAAAAATATGTCCATCGGTAACTTTACGCTTTTTCTCGGACTGGCCACAACCTTTTCAGAAACGCTCACGCAGTTCCTGACCTCTATGGGCACCTATAAGGAGCGTTCCATGGAGGTAGACGATTTCCGTTCCTTTATGGATTTGGATACATCGGAGGGGAACGACGGCATTCCTGTCCCCAAGACGGACAAGTATACCTTTGAATTCCAGGATGTTTCCTATAAATATGAAGGTGCGGACGACTATGCCCTCAAACATCTTACCCTGACGCTTGAAGCAGGGAAAAAGCTGGCGGTTGTCGGTTTAAACGGCGCGGGAAAGACCACCTTTATCAAGCTTCTGCTGCGGCTTTACGACGTGACGGAGGGCGTGATTCTGCTAAACGGCATTGATATCCG
>CAMWYL010000387.1 GCA_947178465.1 uncultured Lachnospiraceae bacterium
ACTGTTCTCTCCCCGGAATAGCCGGGAACCATTCCCCCCTCCGGATTGCAATTCTCATCCTTGTCCCTGGAAACATGTCGTTCCTTCGGCGAAAGGAACCGGGTTTTCCCCACCTCATTTTTCTTCAAAGTGGATGGTTCCGTCTCCGCCGTCTGAAACTTCTCCGCATCATTGTTTTGTTCTTTCTTCTTTTTCTTTCCTGCCTGATTAAAAAACCTCATATCCAATCTCTCCTGCCACCATTTTACCGAAAAACGCAAAATCCCGCTTAGCGGATACTATCTGCGAGATACCTTTTAAATCCACTATAAAAGTTTCTGTAAAAGCTGTCAACCCATCCCATTCTTCAAATCCATTATTATTGAAGCCAATGTCCAATCTATTCTTCGTTTTCATCCATATATTCCTTACGGATTTGGGGGCTGCTCAATATTTTCCAAATTTGAGACCAAGTCCTTCCTGATTTCCTCATAACTTCGCGGCTTCACCGGACTTTCCGGGGCAAAATGGGCAAACTGCCCTGTAATGGCCGGCAAATCCCCTAAATCATCAAAAATAAGATCCAGACAGTTTCGGATACGCTTCGCATCCTGATGAACCAGATAAGCCGGAACCGTGCTGCCAAGAAAGGTGTCCTTAGGGTATTTCTTTCCCTCTACACTCATGTAACTTCTTACATCAGCCACATAATATTCCGCCCGCTGTATATCATCCCGCAGGTATGCCATCATATAACGCCCGTTATCCTGAAGCAGCACGATATGGAACGGATACCAAGGCTGTCCCTCCGTCTGCGGTCCCCAGGAAAGACACAGTCGCCGGAGCTTGTTCTGCATAAATTCTACCAGAGCCATTGTCACCATGCTCCGGCTTCTGTTGTCAATCGGACACATCCTGCGAATGCCCTCACAGGTCTCCATCCCGATTTTTTCCGGGTAACGGGAAAGCACAAACCGCGCCAAAATGTAGTTTCGTTCCTGTTCCTCCGGAAAACCGCCCAGCTTTTGCTTTGCAATCCGATATCGGTGGCTGCCGTTATTCAGATGAACCGTAACCGACCAGAAAAGCTTACCGTCAACCATCACATCCGGGGACTGTCCCTGACCGATTTGCATAAAAATCCGGTCCAATCTGCGCAAAATGGATTTGGTGTCATGGTGGATTGCATATTCAGGCAGTTTTCCTAAGCCAAAGGGCAGATACTGCACATCATCCGATTCCATCGTCCGGTACATTTCCGGCAGGGAAAGCAGCGTATAATAAGTGTCTCTGCCGTCTTCAAAATAAAAGCAGGCAAAGCTGTTTCCATCGCTCCTGAAAACCAAGGAGCCTCCCATCCAACAAAACTGCAGTCTCAACAAATCTCCCTGCGCGAACTGCCAGATTAAGGCTTCTAATTCTTCCCTATTGACGGCTTCATCTTCCAGCGTCTTTCCCGGCGCGGATCGCGGCTGCACACAGATCATAGATGGTAATCTCTGGAGCAGTGACAGATGAAATTCCGCAGGAGAAGAAATATCATCCAACAGCCTCCGCGCCAGGGAAATCGCCTCAGCTTCCTTATAAATTCCCTGATAGCATCCCTCCGGCAGCTCCTGCCTTCCCATAACAGTCTGTTCAAAAAAGAGCAGGACTCCTTCCCGCGGAAACCAACTGCATCCATAAAGCTTCTCTTCATTTTCCGCAAACAGCTCCAAAGGATGTGCCTCAAGAGGCAAGCGGCACACACTGTCGGCAAGGATCGCGGCGATCGCCGGACGCTCCTCCTCCGGCGCAGCCGTATTTTCCAGCCTACGCGCCAGTTCCTCCCGGACAGCGTCATATCTGTCATAGGATGCCGCCGTAATCGGGAGCAGGAGGAAAAGGAGATCATCGTTCTCACCTGATGCGTCCATTAATGTATCCCATTGAAAAATCGGCCGATATACCGGACCTTCGTCTGCCTTATATTCTATATACCGCATATGGAAAATAACCTCTATGGTAAGACTGTCCAATGTGACGGTAATGCTCCTTGGCATGATTTCCCCATCTTCTGTCCGCAGGAATCGATAACTCCAATCAGGCGCATAGGAAAAATACTTATTCAGATAATCCCAAATCGGCTGTCCGGTCTCAGGATTTTCCGCAAGGTAGAAGCCGGTGTTGAGCCAATGGCGGAAAAAAGGGCGGTATGTAAATTTCACTGCAGATGTCGTAAAATCTGCCATGGCTTCCGCCATCCGGTCCTCTTCCAGCTGCCGTTTTACTTCCTTCATCCGCAGCAGATATTGCGCCTGCGAAATTGCCCGTTCCGCGTAGGGTGCATCTGCATTCTCACTGTAAAAAACAATAACATGCCACAGGAAGGAATTACATGTTTTATTATTTAGCCAGGTACATAAAAGCTGTTCCTCCACAAAGCGACGGTTGCGCAATGCTCTCTGTACATCCTCCCTGGCAAAAAAAGCATCCACTGCCTCCGTTTCCTCCTGTAAATCCGTTTCCCCACATTGCCGGGACCTGTTATCAAAGAGAGGCGCCTCCTGATAAAGATGCCCAAACCGCTCTTCCGCTTCCTCATCAATACCGGGAAGCCGCCCCACGACAATCTCTCGCAGCCTTCCATAGAAAATCTTTGTGCGCCCCATTTGGGCAGTTTTGAGCGACAGACGCTCCCAAAGGATACGATAAAGCTCCTCCGGAAGGGACTGCCGTTCAAAGAAGGCATTGAGCAAGCGTACCCCCGCCGGATGACGCTCCACATCATTCCATTCCCTTCTCTCACACTTCTCCTTCAAATAAGCCAATACATAACGGTCGATAATGTATCGGGCATCCGCGACAGCCTGCTCATCCCACACACCGCTTTCAGCAAGCTCCATAAGCCGGCGATATTCAGAAAAGCTGATGAACATGGCAAGCTCATTCCCCTTCGGCTGCTTTGGTACGGGTCCTTTGATCGCAATCCGAAAGATGGCTTCTATGCCGTCAAATCCGGCTCCCTCAAACAGCTGAAACTGCCTTCCTCTGCTGCCGGGCAAAGAAGGATCTTCGACCTCGCGGGAGGAAAACAAATACGCAATATGAAGCCATGTCAGGAATTCCCTGTTCGGAGGACAGACTTGCTCCTGCCGCTCCACGTCCTCCAAGAGCTGCGCCGTAAACGCCGGCTCTCTGTATACTTCCAAAAATTCGGGAGACGTGAAATAATCCATCCAAAGCTTGGGGTTTTTCCGCTGACTGCCTGTATACAAATCCAGAAACCGTTGGCGGGCGCTGTGCTCCGTATAGGGATTTTGCTCTGACTCCTGCTCCTGTTCCACGACGGCAATATGCCAGCCTGTGTCCTCCGCCAGGCTCTCCGGAGCGGCTTCATTGTAGGAGATTTCCGGTTCCGGTGCCTCTTTTTGTTGTTTGGGACTGTCGTTATAGTTTAATGCTGCCTGATAAGCTTTCCGCAGCCGCAGAAACATCTCCGGATTTTCCTCGGGATGGTATTTGCGTGCCT
>CAMWYL010000388.1 GCA_947178465.1 uncultured Lachnospiraceae bacterium
ATTTATATACCTATTTATTTGTTTTCTGTTTTGGGTATTACTTATGTTGATATGGTAAGCTTGATAATAACAGCAGGTATAGTATTATTAATATTGTGCAAAATAAAAGGGTATATGCTTCGTAACAGATTTAAGGAAAAAGTAACCTTAGCTTTTAAAGAATAGAGTAAAATACTGATGGGAGGAAGAATGTGGGATATAAGAAAAATGTTTTGTTAGAACTTTTTGAATATTTAAAGCCTAAAAGAAAGCAAATTGTATTTACAATGGTTTTGCTTGTTTTATCATCTGTATTTACATTTATAGGTCCTATATTAACGCAAATGTTAATGGATAATGGTTTTATTTTGAAAGATTATTTATTGGTAATTAAATTAGCTATAATTATTTTTATCATTGAGATTGCTAATTCTATACTCTTTATAATAAAAGAATATATGCGTGTTAATTTGAAACTTGAACTAAATATTCAATTTTTCAAAGATGCGTTCAATGTTATAGAATCAATGGAAATGAAAATGTTGGATGGGACAAATAATACGCAACTGTTTCAGGATATTCAAAATGATATATCTAATATGACACTTATTGTCGATGCATCGTTTTTGATGATTATTTCGCAGATATTAAATATATTAGCAGGGATTGTAGGACTTCTGACTATTTCATGGAGATTAACATTAATTGTACTCTTATATATTCCGTTTAAAATGATAACGGTTCGTTATTTTTCGAAGGAAAAGAAAAACTATTATGCGCAATATATGCGTAAATCATCAATCTTTGCAAAATGGTTTGGTGATACCATAAATGGTATTAAGGATATAAAGCTATTTGATATAATAAGGAAAAAGTCGGAAGAATTTGAAGTATATCAAGATGGTATTAAAGATACTAATAAAAAACTTGTCTTGCTAGATTCATATAATAATATAGTTGATAAAATTGGGAAGCAGGCAATATTAACCGTTATATATATTATTAGTGCAATAAACAAAAACCAAAATATTACGATAGGAAGTGTGTTTGCTTTTATTACATATGCATCGTTTGTGATATCTCCTTTAACATCACTCTTGAATTTGAAAATCTTAATGTCAAACATAATATTGTCCTCTAAGCGGTACTTTGAATTTATTCATCAGTCTAAAGAATCTACGGAAGGGGAAATGTTAGAAGATGTATTTTCAAATGAGAGTGTTATAGAATATTGTAATGTAAGTTTTGGTTATGAGAAAAGCATATTAAACAATTTTTCACTTAAAATTTATAAAGGAGAAAAGATATTGGTTGTTGGAGATAATGGTTCAGGTAAAACTACGTTAATCAAGTTATTAATTAAATTTTATGAACCAATATCGGGGAGAATATTAATAGATGGAAAAAATGTCAGTGATATAAGTATTAAATCTTTGAGAAGTAAAATTGCAGTAGTTTGGAGCAATAGTTATATTTTTAATGATTCTATAAGAAACAATATCTGTTTATACAAAGATATAAAAAAAGAAGTGTTGGATAATGCCCTATATAAATGTAATTTATATGATTTTTATTATGATAAAGGTGAAGGCTTTATAATTGAGAGCAATGGAAGTAATATTTCAAGTGGACAGAGACAAAAGATTTTGTTAGCACGCGCATTGGTAAAAAAAGAGGTTGAAATTATAATTTTGGATGAGGCAACAGCTAATTTAGATAAGGATTCTGTGGAGCAATTTAAGAAGATAATAAATAATGAGTTGGGAAATTACACGGTTGTAATAATATCACATAATAATGATATGTTGGATGCTGCAAGCAGAGTTGTTAAAGTAGGTGGCTTGTCTTAGATAGAAGTGGATATGCTAAGCGGTATTTGCCAGAAAAAACTGTTGCAGGAGAAGCTTCGGGAATGGATTGCGGAGAAGGGGATTGGATAACAGGAACCTTACAAAACTGTAAGAAATAAAAGGGAAATGTAAGCCAAATCAATGGCTGGCATTTCCCTTTTTTGTTAAATTATAGTTACAGCTTGAAACAGAAAGGGGTAATGCAAATGGCAATTTTACAGGTGCATAATTTGAAGAAGGTGTATACGACACGCTTTGGTGGGAATCAGGTACAGGCGCTGTCCAATCTTAATTTTTCCGTGGAGGAAGGGGAATATGTAGCGATTATGGGGGAATCCGGCTCGGGAAAGACAACACTGCTAAACATTCTTGCGGCGCTTGACAAGCCGACAGGCGGGGAGGTCTTATTAAACGGAAGAAATATCGTGACGATTAGGGAACGGGAAATCTCGGCGTTTCGTCGGGATAATCTGGGATTTGTTTTTCAGGATTTTAACCTTCTGGACAATTTTTCTCTGCAGGACAATATCTTCCTACCGCTTGTTCTTCAGGGCGTGAAGCCGCGCGAGATGGAGGAACGGCTCTGGCCGATTACGGACAAGCTTGAGATCAGCGGACTGATGAAGAAATATCCTTATGAGGTATCAGGCGGGCAGAAGCAGCGGACAGCCGTTGCACGGGCGTTGATTACCAATCCGCAGCTGATTTTGGCGGATGAGCCGACAGGCGCGTTGGATTCAAAGGCGGCGCACGGGCTGCTTCGGATGTTTGGAGAGATTAACAGCGAGGGACAGACCATTTTGATGGTAACGCACAGCATTAAGGCGGCGAGCCATGCGAAAAGAGTATTGTTTATCAAAGATGGGGAGGTATTTCATCAGCTGTACCGTGGTGGTCTGAGCAACGAGGAGCTGTATGCAAAGATTTCAGATACGCTTACTGTTTTGGCGGCGACAGCCGTTTAGAGGAGGAGATTCGCAGGTAGCGAGAAAGGAATGGTTATTCATATGAATAAGCTTTATATACGGTTGGCATCGACCAATATTAAGAACAACCGGCAGCTTTATCTTCCGTATCTGCTGACCGGCATGCTGTCCGCCGCAATGTTTTATATTATGCTGGCGATACAGTATGATGAGGGAATTAAACAAATGCGGGGTGCCGGTAATCTGGAGGCGATCCTGATATTTGGAACCTATGTCATTCAGATATTCGTTTTTATATTCCTGTTTTACACAAACAGCTTTATTATCAGGCGCAGGAAAAAGGAGCTTGGCATTTATAACATCCTTGGCATGGAAAAGAAGCATATTGCGCGGGAGCTTGCAATAGAAGCGGTTTTTGCGGGAGTTGTTTCTACCGGCGGCGGTCTGGTTGTCGGCATTGTATTTCATAAGCTGATGATGATGCTTCTGTACCGCATGACGGGTCTCGTCACGCCGATACAATTCTATGTATCAGGCAAGGGGATTCTTCGGACGCTGACGCTGTTTGGCGTGATTTATGCGGCGACGCTTGCCTATGATTTGCTTCAGGTGCGGCTGGCGAATCCGATAACGCTTTTGCATGGCGGGAACGTGGGAGAGCGCGAGCCAAAGACAAAAAGGCTTATGGCGGTGCTGGGACTTGCATGTATTACGGCAGGCTACTATATTG
>CAMWYL010000389.1 GCA_947178465.1 uncultured Lachnospiraceae bacterium
CCGCATACGGAACATCCCCCGTAAGCCAATACAGTCCCTTGCAATTGATGCTTTTGTCTACCAGAAACTGATGCGCCAATATCCGGATATTCTCCGTATAAAACTGCTCTCCCGCATGTTCGTCCGCATTTGACCCGTATGCAGGCATCGCATCCGGATACGCCTCATAGCAGGCCGCAACCGCCATATTTCCGTCAAAATAATCCTCCGCAAATTCCCTGCTGTGTGTGCGGTCCGTCACCGTCCGACCAAACCACTTTTTCCGCACCGCATCCAGATAATATACATGCGGCCGGACATTTGAGCAGTGTATCATCCATAAATCTCCTCCGCCGTTTGCCAGAACCTCTTACAGCTCCCCATCCACAAAGTCAACCGAGTTTGTAAGCATGGTGATGTGGTTTGCCGCCTGCAGATCATAGAAGGATACATGATAGTAAATCCCCTGCATTCCCCCGTCGCGACCGTCCGGCATGGAAGGGACGCGTGCCGTATGATTATCGCGGCGCCTTGTCACCATTTTCCCATAGCCGTTATCGGCGTATACTTTTATGACATTCGTGTCAAGTTCAATCAGCCCCTTCTCATAAAGCTCCATAATCTCGCCATAGAGATTGGTGCAAAACACAGGCTGCTCCACATACCTGCGCACAATATCGCACTGGCGGCGTATCACCTCACTGATCATTCTCCCGCGTTTCTCCTCGGTGTCAAACTGTCCCTTCGTATCATTACTCCAGAACGGCATGTCCCCCTGTCCCCGAAAGCACAGATTCCATATGACCTTGCAATCCTTCTGCTCAACCACGGCCTCTTCCCACAATCGATGAAACTGTTCCGGATGCTCTAAGTAGTTCGCCTCCGCATCCGGATACGCCCGCACAAACATCTCAGCGCCAAGCGGCTCCGCGTGATGATGTGTTATCCACAGCCCCATATCCGACGCCATCTGACGGTTCTCCCTTGACATCTTGTCCGTACCGGGGATTACCGTATTGCCGCCGCAGCGAAGCAGGGCTTCAAAGGCCATTTTCCAGCCCTCTTTGCCGCCTTCATTAAGCTTCCACTTCAGCATCAGCACCTCATCATTGAAGAACCATCCCCGAAAGCACACCGCCGGCTTCTCGGATATGACAGTTGTGTCATCTATTTCAACTGTTTTCCTTTGTACCGGCTTCCGGTCCATCCAGAACCAGAAGGGCTTTCTCCCAAGATACCGTTCGCTGATATACAAAAGCCCATAGACAAAGCCCAGCTCTCCCCGTGCGAAAATCGTCAACGTGTCCGCCTCAACCGTTATCCGATACTGCTCCCCCGGCATATCCGATGCTTCCTCCTGCACGATATCCGATGATTGCTCTTGTGTTATATCCGATGCTTCCTCCCGCAGCGGCATTGTCTCCGCTTTGAGCAGAATCGTCCCTCCCGTCTCCTCCGTCTCATAAAAGATATCTCTGATATCCCGCTCCAGAATGGCAGCCGCATTCCTGACCGGCTTTGTAAGAAGATGCTCCTCCCCGATAATTTTGCTGTTCCTGTTCAACCGATACATCGCTCTTCCCCCGTATTCCTAAAGTCCCAAATATGGGAACATTATAGCATTCGCCCGAATATTTCGCAAGCCGGACGCCGCACTCGATTTTTTTATTGCTTTTACGTTGAAAAAGTGTAATAATGAAAACCGAAGCAAAATAACATAAATTGGTACATCAAAACGGAGGATTCCCATGAAAAATTTAGTGATACCTGAAAATTATCACTCTTCCTTAAACCTGCATGATACGCAGATTGCAATCAAAACAGTAAAAGATTTTTTCCAGAACCAGCTATCCAAACACTTGAATCTCGAACGTGTATCCGCCCCGCTTTTTGTTGACCCCTTATCCGGTCTCAACGACAACTTAAACGGTGTGGAACGCCCCGTTGCCTTTGACATCAAGGAACAGAACGGCAGACAGGCCGAGGTCGTGCAGTCCCTTGCGAAATGGAAGCGCTATGCCCTTCAGAAATACGGCTTCACTCTTGGAGAGGGCATCTACACGGACATGAACGCGATACGCCGTGATGAGGACACCGACAATATCCACTCCATCTTTGTGGACCAGTGGGATTGGGAGCGCATCATCTCCAGAGAGGACCGTCATCCGGACACCCTCAAAGAGATCGTGCGAAAAGTATACAAATGTCTGAAAAATACGGAAAAATACATGGCAATTCAGTACGAATACATAGAGGAGCTTCTTCCGGATGATATCTTCTTCATCACCACCGAGGAGCTCGCCGAAATCTTTCCTGACAATACTCCGAAGGAGCGGGAATACTACATCACCAAGGCCAAGGGTGCCGTATGCATTATGAAGATTGGCGACAAGCTCGAAAACGGCAAGCCGCACGACGGCCGCGCGCCTGATTACGATGACTGGACCCTCAACGGCGATATCCTGGTATATTATCCGGTACTGGACATCGCATTAGAGCTGTCCTCCATGGGCATCCGCGTTGACAAGGAGGCTCTGCTCTCCCAGCTTGAAAAGGCGGGATGTATGGAGCGCGCCGAGCTGCCCTACCAGAAGGCAGTTCTCAACGAAGAACTTCCTTTTACCATCGGCGGCGGAATCGGCCAGTCCAGAATATGTATGTTCTTTCTCCGGAAAGCACATATCGGTGAGGTGCAGTCCTCCCTCTGGCCTGAAGACATTGTAGAGATCTGTAACAAAAAAGGCGTGCAGCTGTTATAGCTGCATGCCTTTTCCTTAATCGCTTCTTCCTGAATAATTCACAAAGCTTATGCTCATCCGTACATCCCCGGATACACCTTTAATCGAGCCGTCAAGCTCATACTCCCACATGCCGAACTCATACGGATAATCCGGTTCGTCCGCATCCTGTGAGTACCACACATCATAGCCCTCCAGACGCTCCATATCCACCATCGTCATCAGCCATTCCAAATCGCCGTATATCATCGGCGTATATCCGGCATCCGCAACTTCTTTCATAAACGCACGTGCAATATCTGATTTCTCTTTCACTCCCAACGCGTCAATACGAGGCATGTCATCCTCAACATCCTCCATGACAAACACAATCGGATAATCAATGTCATAGCGCCCGATTGCGTCCATAAGCACATCTGCCTCCTCGCGCGCCTCAGACTTTGTGACCGCCTGAGAACAGAAATAAACGCCGATATCAAGCCCCGCCTCATAGGCGTTCCGCAGATTCGTCTTATAATTCTCATCCATAACGATTCGTCCGCTGCTATAGCCTCTTGCGCCGATCTTGATCATGCAGAAGTCACAACCCGCCTTCTTGAGCTTGTCAAAGTCAACCTCTCCCTGACTTGCATCAATGCTGACGCCGAACCATGACGCAGGCTTGCCGTCCTTATAATATTTCATTATCGGCTTCTGATACTTCAGATTGTCAAAATTATATTTGCTCGCCGGCAGATCCTCATTGATGTCCACCCATTCCTTG
>CAMWYL010000390.1 GCA_947178465.1 uncultured Lachnospiraceae bacterium
TGCGTGAACAGATGATCCTGACAATACTCATAATTTCCGTTGCATTTTGAGCAAAAACGAAACTCTGCATCCGGATTATCCTCACTGTTTTTGCCACAGATCGCACACTTATGCCGAGAAATCGATGCCGGCCTCGCCTTCCTGATCTCCTGCCGGTACTCGTGACGCCGCTTCACCTGCCTCGGCGATATCCGCATCCCGAGTCCGCGCCGCGTCATCAGGAAAAACACTACGAAGTTCAGCAGAGACGCACCAATGGCAATCCTTATGATAATGCCGCCCTGAAGCATCTCGAACGCAAGCATCACCGCATACACAATGCCCATCCATTTTACCTTAATGGGAATAATAAACATCAAAAGCACCTGCACATTCGGAAACGTCGCTGCAAATCCGAGAAAAATTGACATATTAATATAGTAGGTACTGAAAAAATGCGCAATATATGCAAAATAAGTCTGTTCACCGTTTAAAATCAGGGTTATGTTCAGGCTCGTTCCCGACACATAGCTCAGTGCCATAATCAAAAAGCTTCCAAGCACGGTAAAAATCATTCCCATAAACAAATATACATTATAATAGAAAGCTCCCCATGTTCTCTCCAGGCTCGTACCGATGGAATAATAAAAATACAGCATAATAATCGTCCAAAAATCCAAGCCTGAGGGCGGCACGATAATCCATGTGACAATCCGCCAGACCTGGCCATGCAAAATCATATAGGGATTGAGCGTGAGATAATCCAGAAATGCAGGATTGATCAGATTAATCAGATACCCGCACACATAACAGAGAATCAAATATAACGACAAATTGGAAATCGCATATCTTCCAAATTTTCTTTCCAGCTTATTCAAAAAGTTCATATTTATAACCAAGCCCTTCCTAATATTCTATTCCATACAGACACTTCTTTAAGATACCATTGTATCATTCACCGGACAAAAAGTAAACCAATCTCAAATTTACTTATGAAAAATAATACTTTTTTAAGATTTTCGCGCATAGGTTAAATCATCCAAATCCGGAATAATTTTCGCAATTTTTCATTAAGTTTTAAGCCTCTGTTTGGTTGCCTTTTTTGAAACGCTGTCGTATAATAGCAAATGTATGTTTAAACAGTTCTTTCTTGTCGCCATGGCTCTACAGCGGTGAAAGCGTTTTGACATTGTTGATGTATTGTTTTAGTCAGAAAGGCATGGTTATTACATGAATAAAGAATTCTATACACTCGGCATTGATATCGGCTCCACAACGGTCAAGGTTGCGATTTTGGATGCCGCACATAACTTATTATTCTCGGATTACCGAAGACATTATGCAAATATCAGAGAAACTCTTTCCACCCTGTTGCAGGATGCTTACGGCAGACTTGGCAACCTCACGCTTCATCCGATGATTACAGGTTCGGGCGGTCTGACGCTTGCAAACCACTTGAAGGTTCCTTTCGTACAGGAGGTGATCTCTGTCTCAACCGCTTTACAGGAGCTTGCTCCCAAGACGGATGTTGCGATTGAGCTTGGCGGCGAGGATGCGAAAATCATTTATTTTGAAGGCGGAAACGTTGAACAGCGTATGAACGGTATCTGCGCGGGCGGCACCGGCTCCTTTATCGACCAGATGGCATCTCTTATTCAGACGGATGCCTCCGGTTTAAATGAATATGCAAAAAATTATCATTCCCTATATACGATTGCGGCGCGCTGCGGCGTATTCGCAAAGACGGATATCCAGCCGCTTATCAATGAGGGCGCCACAAAAGAGGATTTATCCGCTTCGATTTTTCAGGCAGTTGTCAACCAGACCATCAGCGGACTTGCCTGCGGCAAACCAATCCGCGGTCATGTCGCGTTTCTGGGCGGTCCGCTGCACTTCCTGTCAGAATTGAAAGCAGCTTTTATCCGCACGCTGAAATTAGACGACGAACACATTATTGATACCGACAATTCCCACCTCTTTGCCGCTATCGGCTCCGCCCTGAATGCCAAGGAAGAGGTCTCCTATACAATGGAGGAAATGGTCAACAAGCTCGCCTCTGACATCAAGATGGAATTTGAGGTTGCGCGTATGGAGCCTCTGTTTGCAGATGAGTCAGAGTACATAGCCTTTCAGCAGCGACACGGCGCGCATCACGTTAAGAATGCCGCGCTGCAGGATTATCATGGGAAGTGCTTTTTGGGCATTGATGCCGGCTCTACCACGACAAAGATTGCCGTGGTCGCAGAGGACGGCACACTGCTCTATTCATTCTACAGCAATAACAACGGTAATCCGCTGAATACCGCGATTGCCTCCATTCAGGAAATATATCGGCTTCTTCCGGCGGACGCGCAGATTGTCCGCTCCTGCTCGACCGGCTACGGGGAAGCCTTATTTAAGGCTGCCTTCATGCTTGACGAGGGAGAGGTTGAGACCGTCGCACACTACTATGCGGCCGCGTTTTTCAACCCTGAGGTAGATTGTATCATCGATATTGGCGGTCAGGATATGAAATGTATCAAAATCAAGAATCAGACCGTTGATTCCGTACAGTTAAATGAAGCCTGCTCCTCCGGCTGCGGCTCCTTTATTGAGACCTTTGCAAAATCGCTCAATTACAGTGTGGAGGACTTTGCGAAAGCCGCGCTGTTTGCAAAACATCCGATTGACTTGGGCACACGTTGTACCGTGTTTATGAATTCCAAGGTCAAGCAGGCACAGAAGGAGGGCGCGGAGGTTTCCGATATTTCCGCGGGACTTGCGTACTCTGTCATAAAGAACGCATTATTTAAGGTTATCAAGGTTTCCGACGCGAGCGAGCTTGGGAAAAATATCGTCGTTCAGGGCGGTACCTTCTACAATGACGCCGTTCTCAGAAGCTTTGAGAAGATTGCGGATTGCGAGGCTATCCGCCCCGATATTGCCGGAATCATGGGCGCGTTTGGCGCAGCGCTTATTGCAAGAGAGCGCTATCAGGCCTCGCCCGAGATTCCCACTACCATGCTGACCATTGAGCAGATTGACCGTCTTTCCTTTAACACTTCGCTTGTAAAGTGTCAGGGCTGCACGAATTCCTGCCGTCTGACGGTCAACAAATTTTCCGACGGCAGAAGCTTTATCTCCGGGAACCGCTGTGAGCGCGGACTTGGCAAGGACAAAACCGACGACAGCATCCCGAATCTCTTTGCATACAAATTAAAGCGGCTGTTCTCCTACGAGCCGCTCTCTGACGCGGAAGCAATTCGCGGACGTGTGGGAATTCCGCGCGTTTTGAATATGTACGAGAATTATCCGTTTTGGTACACCTTCTTTACAAAGCTGCAATATCAGGTGGTATTGTCGCCGGTGTCCAACAGAAAAATTTATGAGCTGGGAATCGAATCCATTCCGAGTGAGTCAGAGTGTTACCCTGCCAAGCTCTCTCACGGACATATTGAGGGGCTGATTCGACAGAATGTGGACTTTATCTTTTATCCGTCGCTGTTTTATGAGC
>CAMWYL010000391.1 GCA_947178465.1 uncultured Lachnospiraceae bacterium
GTGTGAAGCAATATCTTTCATGGCAGTAGCAGGTTTGGCTGTTATAGGATTAAAGAAATATAAAGGTGTTTGATTTAATGGGAGGCATCCGGATGAAGAGGCGTGAAATAGCGTTTTTAAGCATAATTCTTTTCGTAATTCTATGCGTGAATGTTCGCTTTCTGGGAATGAAAAGCGGATATTATGTTGACGAAGGCATGACGCTGTTTCTGGCGAACGGGCATTATAATGGAGCTGTTACTTCAAGATCAGAATATGGAATTGATAGTTTTATCAGGACTTATATAATGAAAGAGGGAGAGAATCCGCTTCAGGCAGTACAAAACATTTGGAGGATGCTGAATGAATTAATCCATGCAGGAAACTATAGTACGGAGGGAACTGTTAAATGGTATGATGATGCCCGGCGTATGCTTCAGGGAAATACGGAATGGGTATCAGGAGAAGAACTGTTTCAGGAAATGGTGGCAGTTAAGGGAGAGCGCTTCCAATATATGCAGGTTTACCTGAATCAGGCAATGGATGTTCATCCATGCTTTTACTATATTCTGGTGCATACGGTATTTTCCGTATTTTCGGGAATTTATTCTGATGCCTTTCTGTTTGGCATTAATATAGTATTTTTGATAATGACTTGTCTTGTCATGTATCTCATGGTAAAGGAATGCATGGAGGATGAGGGAGCCGCTTTTCTTTCAGTGATTCTATTTGGATTTAGTCAGGGATTTGCATCTTGTGCCGTGTATTTCCGTATGTATGCTGTATTGACTTTTTTTGTTGTAATGACGCTGTATCTTCATTTGAAGCTTCAAAATAAACAGGAAGTGTCGATTGGCAAAGGGAGTCGGATAGCACTGGGGACAACTGTGTTACTGGGCTTCAACACGCATTATTATTACATTTTATTCTTGTTTCCGCTTTTTCTGTTGATGTGTGTGCGGCTGAGGAAAAAAGGGGCTTTGTGCAGGAGCTATATTAAGTGTATGATAGCAACAGGATTTATCAGCTTGATAATATGGCCCTTTTCAATATATCATATTTTCTTTGGATATCGAGGGACAGAGGCGGTATCACATGTCTTTGCAGACGGCTTGCTAAACCGTTTATTTGCATATACAGAAGAATTGGGGCAGGCTTTTTTTGCGGGAAACACATGGATAGGAAGTGTTCTGCTGTTGGCCTCTGTGATATTTTGTCTGATGGTATGGTATAGGAGAAGGTCGGATAAAGGGCTTATAATGGGAATGATTGTTCCATGCATTGTTTATTTTGTATTTATCGCGCAAATAGCACCGGTGGTATCGGATCGGTACATTATGTGCCTGTTTCCGTATATAGCGATTCTTATGGCCATAACAGTATCCGGTATCATTGGGATATTATGTAAAAACCGAGGGCGAATGATTGTTACGTTTATTCTTGGAATGGCTTATGCAGTGGTTATTTCTTTTTTGAATGTGCCGAATTATTTATATTTGGAGCAAAGAGGGAAGGAATTGGCGCTTTATGAGGATAAAAGAGCATATAATTGTGTGATGCTTGGATTTGATCATGGACAGGGATTTCCTGCAGCGCGTAAGCTTTCTGATTTTGGACAAATAATAGTGGCGGGGCAACAGGAAATCGACAGTATAACAGCACCAAAACATATGGCTACGGGAACAGTCGTCTATGTATGGGAGGGATTAGAGCTTCCGAAATGCTTGGAGGAATTGGAGAAAAAGATGGGATTGAGTGCATCTTATATAGAGCTGGATAGTGATATAGAGAGTTTTAGGGCTTTTTTGTATGAGTAACAATGCCCGATAAATCGGAGAGTGAGGATGGATTATTTAAATGGATAAGGATTTGCAAAAAAGATGGCAGGCATACGAAAAAAATGGCGGTTTCGCGATTTTTATTTTAATAAATGCCTGAGGCGGCATGGAATATTAAAGTATTTCCACGGAAGGCCGGTACGGTGGAGAATGGATGCTACCGGAAATAAATTTGTTTATATTGTGTGCTTTGAAACCGTTCCGCAAGTCAAGATGACACGATGCTGTGTTTGTCAAAGGGGATAAAATCAAAAAATATTGGCAAAATGGGTAGAATGAAATATAATAAAAACATTAAAGGAATTTAAGCGGTTTCTGAGGAGAGAGAGCATGCGACTGATCATAGATTGCTTTAAGCTGGTCAAGGGCGCCGGCAAAAGCATCGGAATTTATAATCTGGCTTTAAATCTTGTGCGTGAGCTTGCGGCAGACACTGGCGGCGGATATGAGATTATCGTGCTGGGGAATGCGTACAATCGCGCAGATTTTGACGTGGAGGGAATCCGCTTTGTCGAGGTCAACGGAAATCCTCTGAATAAGCTCAGCTGTATTTTCTGGGAGCTTTTTGTGGTGTCCGTGACTGCGAGGAGAATGAAGGCGGACAAGGTGCTCTTCCCAAGGGGCTATGCGTCGATGCTTCATTTGACCAAAGAATGTGTTATTATACATGATATGATACCCTTTTATTACCATGAGAATTTTCCGGGGTACTTTAATCGACTTGAGAATTTTTATATTATGTGGAGGTTGAGGGCCTCCGCGAGAAAGGCGGATCAGGTCATCACGATATCGGAGGCTTCCAAAAAGGACATCCTGAAATATTCACATACGAATGCGGACAGAATAACAGTGATTTATAACGGTTACAATGCAATTGAAAACCGGCAGTACGAGGAGGCAAAGGAGCCCTATATTCTGGCGATGACCTCCGGGCTTCCGCACAAGAACGCGATTGGCATTGTCAAAAGCTATGCGGCCTACTGCCGCCTGACAGAGAAGCTTGTCCCGCTAAAGATAATCGGGATAGAGGATGTCTCACAGTTTGACGTGGATAAGGATATATCGGGTAACATTACCTGCATCAAATATGTGGAAAAAGATGTGCAGCTGCATCAGATGATATACGCGGCGAAGGCGTTTCTGTTCCTCTCGCTGGCAGAGGGGTTCGGCTTTCCGCCGATTGAAGCGATGCAGCTTGGCACGCCCGTAATATGTTCGGACAGAAGCTCCCTGCCGGAAGTTGTGGCGGAGGCGGCGGTCTGTGTGGATCCTGAGGATTATGACAGGGTGGCGGAGGCAATCAAAAGGGTGGTCGATAACGCTATTGACACGGACGAGCTGTGCCGGAAGGGCAAGGCCAATATAGCGCGGTTTGATTGGAAAAAGACCGGAAGAAAATACAGAGAGGTATTGTTTGAATGGAACTAGATATATTTGCCCTGTTGAACAAAAGAATAGCAAAGCATACAAAAATCTGCTTTCTGACAGGGCTGCTTGTCGGTTGGATGACACATTTTTACATGCTGACCCATAAGCTTGTCAATTGGGATGACATCAACAATCTCAGTTCCTGGGGTAGTGGTGACTACCTCGGCAGATGGTTCTTGAAATATATTCATAAGCTTGGAAGCGGGCACAGTATTCCTG
>CAMWYL010000392.1 GCA_947178465.1 uncultured Lachnospiraceae bacterium
AATGTATACGGTTTTAAACCATTCTTTTCGATCCATGTTGATTTACCACATCCGGCAGATCCTCTTAGTAAAAGCAAAATTCTCATCTAAGTTCTCCTTTCACTACTCTCTCATTTACAAAGGACTTTTACAAATTTAACACAACCACCACTATTCATTTGGAAAGCATACATAACCAATCATCTGATTACTGTCCAATCCTCTTCACGCAGATTCCGAATGTATAATCTAAACGTTTTCAGCTCCATATGTGTTCCTCCTCAAATGTCGCTTTGCCAGACACTTCCGGCATTAAAATTATACCTCTTCTTTTCACAAATTTCCACACACAGACATCCGGCTCAGACAGACATTCAGCCCCTATAAAATTACTTACAAAGAAGCGACTTTACCTTTGGTTTCCTTTTGGTGCAGGCGGTATCCGTGTATTGTCCTCCAATTTCTTTGTATGGATTAGACTGTCAATCGTAATTCCATAAACAGAAGCAAGTAAATCACATTTTTCAAGTGTTTCCTGCAAATTATCGTGAGAAAGTATAAAATATCCCAATAAGAACGCAGCCGGATAAATTCCAAAACAGTATGTGGAAATGTAAAGTTTCATTGCCAAACGCTATGACGTTAGAAATTATTGCAACAGGAACCCGCAGACTGCATAAATACAAAAAATGAAATTCCTTATAAATTTCTTAGAATTTACCTCTATGATGAATGATAACAAACAACGGAGGTATATTCATGAACAAACTAACTAATTCTACATGTCAATACCTGTCAGGCTTTGCACTGAAATACATTGCGCTGATATGTATGGTTCTCGACCACATCCATTACTTTTTTTCCTTTACGGGCAAAATACCGCTCTTCTTTTCTTGGGCGGGCAGACTTGCTGCACCACTGTTTCTCTTCTGCATTATTGAGGGATTTATTCATACCCGGAACAGAAAAAAATATTTTCTGCGCATCTACCTGCTTTCCGTTCTGATGGGGCTTATTCAGTTTTCTTTTTATAATGTAGGATATTCCCTTGTCCGCGGAGACGGCTTTTTCCCGCAGAATCAGATGCTTGCATCTTTCGCTATTCTGCTTGTCGTCCTGCAGGGCATTGACTGGTGTGAAAAGAAAAAGCGGCTGCCCGGACTTGCCGCGATAATGATTCCGTTTGTGCTTCCCTACATTGTAATTATGCTGCTTTCATTCTGTGCCTCAGGCGGATATGTAAAAACCGCATTCTTTATTAACCTGCTCGTCTATACCGTACTGCCCTGCCATCTTTTTATTTTGGACGGCGGAACTGCTGTTCTGCTTTGCGGATGCGTGCTTTATCTTTTCCGTAAGTATCGAACGAAACAGGCCGCCGCATATGCAGCTTTTGTCTTCTTGTGGGACTTTGTGCGCATCTTTCTTTATTTGAAAGGTAATGCTTCCGTGGCAATCTTTTTTACCGAAGCATATGAATGGATGGAGATTTTTGCAGTCATTCCGATATTATGCTACAATGGTACTCGCGGACGCGGTTCCAAAAAATTATTTTATTGGTTTTATCCCGTCCATATCTATATACTCTATGCACTTTCCTGCATCGTGTATAACTGCCTGTATAAATAGAAAGGTTTCCCAATGGCACGCATTCTTGTTATTGATGATGATAATGAAATTCTTATTTTAATAAAAAACACCCTGCAAAAAGACGGACACGAAATTATCTGCCGGCAGGGAATTACGAATGATATCAAAGAGCGTATCCCACAGTGTGACCTCATTCTTTTGGATGTAATGATGCCGGGCACTGACGGATACAGCTTCTGCCGTACCATCCGCAATTATGTGGATTGCCCCATTCTTTTTCTTACCGCAAAAGGTCTTGAGGAAGATGTGGATTTCGGTCTTTCCCTCGGCGCTGACGATTACATTAAGAAACCATTCTCAATCGTGGAACTTCGCGCAAGGGTAAATGCACATTTAAGGCGTGAGCAGAGAGAAAAGCATTCGTGCTTTTCGGTTGGAAATATTCACTTTCAGCTTTCCTCCAGGGAAGTTCTTGTCAATGACACTAAGCTTCCCTTTACCAAAAGCGAATACGAAATTTCTCTGCTGCTTGCGAAAAATCATGGACAGACATTTTCCCGCGAGCAGATTTATGAAGCCGTTTTCGGATATGATGGGGAAAGCGATGAATCCGCAATCACAGAACATATTAAAAATATTCGTAAAAAATTTGCGGCAGCAGATACCGCACCAATTAAAACAGTCTGGGGGATTGGATACCGATGGCAGTCTTAAAGAAATTAAATAAAAAAGAAAGAAAACTCAGTACATTTTTTCTTCGTTTCCTGCTGGAAGCTGTGCTGTCTGTTGTTCTTACCGGTATCGTATGGGTGATGCTTTTACTGCTTGGCGTCCGACTTCATATTACACTGCCCGCCAATTACGTTGAACAGGAAGTTCGTGTTTTTACCGACTCTCTTAATATGCTGGATTCTGTATCACCGGATATGATTCCGGATGGTGCGGACTATGCCATCTATCATAAAGACGGCTTACTTCAGGAAACAAATCTTCCCAATCCCTATCTTGAAAAAGCAGATTCTGTTGCCGCCTCAAAACAGGAACGCCATCTTGCCGATATTTCGGGGCGGGTTTATCAGAGATTGGAAACGGACTCGCAGATTCTTGTTTTGACATACCGCATCCGTTCGGTGTTTGCCAATCCTGCGATGCGCCGCCTTTTTCCCGACATGGAAATTATCGGACTGATTATATTTTTTCTTCTGTTGATTTTAAATCTTACCTTTGTCATCAAACAAAATGCCAAACGATTAGCAAAAGAATTACTTATCCTGCAAAACGCCGCAGACCAAATCAGGGAGCAGAATCTTGATTTTAAAATTGCACAGACAAGCATCCGGGAATTTCATCAGGTAGCAGATTCCCTTGATTCATTGCGGACAGAGCTTTCCCGCTCTTTAGAAGAGCAGTGGCATATGCAGCAGCAGAAAAAAAGACAGTTTGCCGCACTGGCGCATGACATTAAAACACCGCTCACCATTGTGCGCGGCAATACAGAACTTCTTGCTGAGACAGAACTTAATGCGGAACAGACTTCCTATAATCAGTTTGTTCTCAAAAATACAGAGCAGATTCAAAGCTATGTGACAAAAATGATTGAAATGACAAAGGAAGATATTTTGAATAAAGAATCCTCTGACTCTTTCCCTGTCCTTTTTGAACAGTTCCTTGATGAACTTTGCGAAAATACAAAAAGTCTCGGATATAAAAAAGACCTTTCTGTCTCTTTTATATCCGAAGCCCTTCCTGAATATCTTCCTTTTTCGGAAGCTCCTATAAAACGTATTTTGAACAACTTACTGGACAATGCCATTTATTATTCACCCAATCACGGCACAGTGACTTTACACTCCTGCAGCATTACACGTGAAAACAACACATCCGAAAA
>CAMWYL010000393.1 GCA_947178465.1 uncultured Lachnospiraceae bacterium
AATAGTAGGATATAGGGGTGTGCAAATTAAAAATGTGGCAGATTTTGTGCCAAAGGATAAATTTTACTTTAGTGGAACAGACACACTGAGCTGGCTTTCAGACGAAGAGATTGCGCCGGTATTGCCGGAGCTTTTGGCGTGGATGAAGGATATGAACTGGCCGGTGGCAAGGGAGATGCCGGTCTTGTTGGCGGCACATGGGGAGGCGGCCGTTCCCTGCATCATAGAGGCGCTGCGCCCGGAGCAGCCGGAATGTGACTGGAAGTATTACATTATCACTGATCTTTTACCGCTCCTAAAGGAAGAGACGTTGTGCAGGGTAAGGCCCTGTCTGGAGCGAATCGCGGAGGAACCCACACGGGAAGAGAGGGAGGAGGGAGCGGATGTCGAGGCGGCAGAATTTCTTGCTAAAAACCGGTGCCGTAAAGAGAAAATAGTTTGAAAATCAGAGGAATAAAGATTATAATTAATTTAGGATTTTTCATACTTAGATTTTAGATGTATGGGGGGAAGCAGGACATGACAAAAGAACAGTATAAACGGGCGAATGGGACAGTGTATCCGGTAGTAGTTATTATATTAGCGTACTTTGCGTTTTCTATGGTTGCGTGGGCGGCCTCAAATGGAGGGACATGGAGAACTTATCTGCAGCTTGGCGTTTCCATCGTGGCTTTGTTGATAAGCACGGTAATCTATGTGGCGAGGCGTGATACCAAGGACTGTGCCGTTGTTATGATGGGAAGCGTTGCAATTGCATATGTGGTTATTCGCCTTGTGGGGACAACAGCCGGCACATGGGCTTACGCGCTTCCTGTTTTATTTGCTGCAATGGCATTTTTGAACATAAGACTGATTGTATTTGGCAATGTGGTTGCACTTGCAGCTTCTGTTTTGCGAATCGCCATGAATTTCTCGACTATGAACAGCGATTCCCTGTCAGCGGAGGTACTTGGATTGTTTGCGTCTGTACTTTCTGCTTTTGCATCTATTCAGATCATCAGGATACTGATACGCTTTAATGAAGAGAATATAGGCGTTATCACAAAGGCCGCGGAGAAGCAGGAGGAGAGCAATAAGCGGATGGTGAGCGTTGCCGAGAATATCATGGAATATTTCGGAAACGCGATGACGATGTTGGAGAACCTCAAAAATTGCGTGGAGACAAGTAATTTTGCCATGAGCAATATTGCGGAGAGTACAGAGAGCACGGCGGAAGCAATTCAGAGGCAGGCTGCCATGTGTACGGATATCCAGGTCAGCACGGACAAGGCGGAGGAATGTATACGGATTATGAGTGAGGCCTCCGCAAGGACGGATGGGACGATCACGGAAGGCTCGGAGGCGGTCAAAGAGCTGGAAGAGCAGGCAAAAAATGTTGAAAGTGCAAGTCGTATAACGGTTGATGTTATCGAGAGCCTGACAAACAAGGTGGAAGAGGTACAGAACTTTGTGGGTGTAATTTTGAGTATTTCCAATCAGACCAATCTGCTGGCGTTGAATGCATCCATTGAGGCGGCAAGAGCAGGAGAGGCCGGAAAAGGATTTGCAGTCGTTGCGGAAGAGATACGGTTACTTTCGGAGCAGACAAAAGAGGCCTCTAATAATATTACAAATATAATCGGAGTGTTGAATGCAGATACAAAGCAGGCTAATGAAAGTATTAAGAATTCAATGGAGTCTGTCACAAGGCAGAATGAGTTAATCCAAAATACAGGAGAAAAGTTTGCGAAGGTAAATGAAGAGGTTGCGGAGCTTGCCTTAAATATCAAGAATACGGAGTCGGTTATCGAAGTAATTTTGCAATCCACAAGCATTATTTCCGAAAATATTTCACAACTTTCCGCAACCGGCCAAGAGGTAGCTGCATCCTCCACAGAAGGACTTCGGACGACAGAAACCACTGTTTCCGATATGGCAAAGACAAAAGAAATTCTGGAGAGAATATATGAGCTTGCGCAGGGCTTGAAACAATAATCTGTGCGGACTGTTTCGGTTGTAAGGAGGTGTATTGATTGAACCCAAAACTGAAAGAAAAAACGCTGGAGTCCCTGGCAGCAGTTTTGCCGATTTCAGGAATTGTTCTTTTTATCAGTATTGTTTTGCTTCCGATGGAGCTGGGAATCTTTGTTATGTTTCTGACAGGAGCAATTATGTTGATTATCGGCATGGGCTTTTTCCAACTCGGCGCGGAGATGGCGATGACACCAATCGGTGAAGGTATCGGCGTGCAGATATCTAAGACGCGCCGTCTGGTGTTGATTGTGCTGATTGGTTTCTTAATGGGCGTTATTATTACTATATCTGAACCGGATTTGCAGGTGCTTGCGCAGCAGGTTCCGGCAGTCCCTAATCTGACGCTGATTCTTACGGTTGCGGTCGGGGTGGGAATTTTTCTTGCCTTGGCAATCGTAAGAATTTTATTTCAGATAAATCTTTCAATAATGCTGATTGTTTTATATATGCTGTTGATAGGCGCATCCTTTTTGGTGCCAAAGGATTTTCTCGCGGTCGCGTTTGACTCCGGCGGTGTGACGACCGGACCGATGACGGTTCCGTTTATTATGGCGATGGGTGTCGGCCTTGCTTCCGTTCGAAGCGACAAGAACGCGGCAAGCGACAGCTTCGGTCTCGTCGCGCTTTCCAGCGTGGGGCCGATTCTGGCGGTGTTGCTTCTCGGCTGCTTTTATAAGCCCACGGAGGCGGCCTATACACTTGCGGATGTTGCGTATGTAGTGACGACGCGGGATGTGGTGCGCGAATTTCTCAGGGGACTACCGGTGTATGCAAAGGAGGTCTTTGTCTCATTGGTGCCGATTGCGGCAGTGTTTATGATTTTCCAATGCGTGAGCCGCCGTTACAAGAAGCGACAGATAGAGCGTATCTTGGTGGGTTTTTCGTATACATACATTGGCCTGGTACTGTTTCTTTGTGGTGTAAATATCGGATTTGCGCCGGTCGGTTCTTTCCTCGGAAAGCGTTTGGGGGCACTATCCTACAAATGGGTGTTGGTTCCCATCGGAACGGTTATCGGATATTATATTGTAAAGGCGGAGCCGGCAATACAAGTATTGAATCATCAGGTGGAAGGGGTTACGAACGGTGCGATATCGGTGAAAACGATGAATCGCTGCCTTTCCATCGGTGTTTCGGTCAGTGCCGGTTTGGCAATTATAAAGGTTCTTGCGGGAATTCCGATTCAGTGGATTGTGATACCGGGCTATATCGTAGCGTTGGTTCTCTCGCGTTTTGTACCTAAGATTTTTGTCGGTATTGCGTTTGACTCCGGTGGTGTTGCCAGCGGACCGATGACAACGACTTTCCTGCTGCCACTGAGTATGGGCGCCTGTGAGGCTGTCGGAGGCAATTTAATGACGGATGCCTTTGGCGTGGTTGCGCTGGTTGCGCTTACGCCGTTGATTGCGGTTCAGATC
>CAMWYL010000394.1 GCA_947178465.1 uncultured Lachnospiraceae bacterium
GCTTTATTCATATTGACGTGGCACATACGGCAAAATCGCCCATGTGACATCATCGGCGGATATGCTTTTATGCTCTAACTGCCGATAGCCCACAGTCGCCTGCGCACAAGGATAATCTTCACAGGCAAAGCAAGTGTCTGATTGTTTTTGGTGTAAGCATTTTAACGGATCACACAATTCTTTGTCCGCGCCGCAGCAATGACAGCCCGAGGTATCACAGCCTGTACAACGCATACTCCAATCGGAGTTCCCATATACGGCATTCAAGTGTGGAATAAGGGTAGCCCTGAATTCTTCGCTGATGTCGGTATAATGTACGCACAAATCACATCTGTGCCCGCATTTGCCAAACACGGCGTTTTCTTTTGAAAATGGTTTGCGGTTTGGCTTTTTCTTAATAAGTATCAGCTTTTTGACCGCCTCTAAGGTATGTAAATCGTCAACGCGAATGAGAAGCCATTTACCGTCATGCAGGGTGCGCTCCCTGTCATAAAGCTCCTGTATTTCCATCGGGAACTCATGCTTTATGGCTTCAAATTTTTCGCGCTCTGCTTTTCCGAGAATGATCTGAAAAACATAGTGGTCTTCATATAGGTTGATTGATACAATTGTTTTCTTGCCCTGACGGAACTTCAGACAGGGAATGTCATAGAACATCCCTGCGACTTCATCAAGGCGATATTTACCACGCATAAATTTTACGATTTCCAAGCGTACTTTTTCCAATTCTATCATTATGGGATTCCTCCGGTGAATATGAATATTCTTTGATACTGACATCATTCTACCATAAGCATACAAATCGTTCCAATAAAATTTTCCCGATTAAAGTAAATAAGGCAGAGTTTTATGGAATTGTGTGTTGGGGTGTGGTAAAATAATGCCGGTAAACAATATATGAAATCAGAATTACGGGGGATCATTAATGATTAATATAACGATACGAAATGAAATAGAGAACGATTTTGGCGAAGTTGAGATATTGACACGAAAAGCATTTTGGAATGTAAATGTTCCCGGATGTGATGAGCATTATTTAGCGCATGTTTTGCGAAGTCACGAAGACTTCATTCCTGAACTTGATTTGGTTGCGGAGACAGATGATGGTAAAATTGTCGGTAATGTTATGTATACAAAAGCAAGGCTTGTTGATGAAAGCGGAGCTGAGAAATTAATCCTTACTTTTGGACCAATCAGCGTACATCCTGATTATCAACGCATGGGAATTAGCAGGAAATTATTGGAGCTTAGTTTTGATAAGGCAATTGGGCTGGGGTATAAAGCAATCGTAATATTCGGTAATCCGGATAATTATGTATCCCGAGGCTTTAAAAGCTGTAAAAAATATAATGTATGTACGGCAGACGGAAGTTATCCCGCGGCAATGCTTGTAAAGGAATTAGTGGCGGGAACATTCAACGGAACAAAATGGTTTTATCATGAGAGTCCGGCATATGAATTTGACAGATCCGATGCAGAAAAGTTTGATGAACAGTTTGAACCAATGAAAAAGGAGTTTCGCCCAAGTCAGGAGGAATTTTATATCCATAGTCATTCTGTTATACGGGATTAGCATATAGATGTTTGACTTGTTCATAAGAAGCAATCAGACAATATTGCAGGGCATGAGGCAGTATAAAACGGAAGAGGGCTATACAGGCCCTTTTCCTGTTTTAGCCCGATCGGGCAGCCTTGCGGTACGCGAGAGGTGTTTTTTTGTATTTTTTCCGGAATGCTCTGGTAAAGTAGGGCTGATTATGGAAACCGCAATTTTCTGCAATATCTATCACCTTAAAATCGGTCTCGGATAATTGCTTTGCCGCCAGATCAAGACGGTAATTTACCAGATAGGCGTTGAAGCTCATCCCTGTAAATTCCCTAAACAGCTTCATAAAATGGCTCTCCGAGAAGCCGCATTGCTCAGCCGCCGTATGAATGGAAATCTCTCGGTCATAAAAATTCTGAACATAGTAGAGCGCATTCTTGAGTCTGCTGTAAGACAATTGTAAAGAGTGGCTGTCACCGGCGGCAGCAGTGCTGTATTGGTTTATGTAATGAAGCAGAAGAAACAGATTTGACTTGATCAGCAATTCATGGGTGGAATAGCTGTCCTTCCGATGCGACAGCAGTGACAGGATGCAGGGAGTCACTGTCTGATTGAAAGAAGAATCGGCAGGATAGAAACAATCCATATTTTTTTCTCCATTCAAAAAAGGAAGAACATATTTGTCATAACAGAGATCATCCTCGGAACCCTTAAAGAGAGATGGGTGAAACATGATATTAAAATATTCTCCGCTGTTCTGCCCGGCCTGTTCAATGGAGTGTACGGCGTGGGGAAGGATTACAGTCAGATCTCCGGCACAGAGCGTATATGCCTGTCCCCATAAAGTGACCTGTATCTGCCCTGTGCCACAGTAGATCAGTTCGAAATCGTCATGCCAATGCAGAGGGAAGGAGGGAAGCCGGACGGGAATATTTCCCCGATAAACGCTGTAGGGAAAGGTAATCATTCCGTGTATCTTTGTTTCGTGCAGAGACTGTAAAGGCGTGTATTCCATAAGAATCCTCCGAGTGCTTATTGCATAATGAAAATAGGATTGTGTAAAAAATACAAGGGTATTTTACAAGAATTATAATCGAAATAAGAGTACAATGCAAGTAAAGTGTGATAAGAGCAGGCTGGACGAAAGAAAAGAAAGAGGTGTGGGAAGCCCGTGAAATCATTTTCAAAATTATATATTCCAATCGCGCTGGAGACGCTGTGTTATATGCTGGCGGGGATGGTGGATACCATAATGCTCTCTTCGGTGGGAGATAATGCGGTCGGCGCAGTAGGTACGGCAAATACGTATATCGGTGTTTTTATTATTATGTTCAGTGTGGTGTCATCCGGAATGATTGCCGTGATGACACAGTATATTGGAGCCAAAAGAGTCGGGGTGGCATATCAGGCAAGGCAGCTGGGTGCTGTTTTTAATCTTTCAATCGGTATTGTGCTTGCCGTATTTTTAGTGACTTTTTCGGGAAAGATTTTAGAGGTTGTGGGAGTGGCACCGCTTCTTATGGACTATGCAAAGACCTACCTGAGGATTGTGGGGGGCTTTTGTTTCTTAAATGCCCTGATTCCCATTTTTTCAAGCTACCTGAGAGCCTTTGGGTATACGAAGCAGCCGTTGATTGCAACGCTGTTGGCAAATGTTGTGAATCTGTGTCTCAATGCGGTCTTTTTATTTGGCCTGCACAGCGGTGTAGCGGGAGTTGCCGTCGCCACCGTCATATCAAGGGCTTTGAACCTTGTAATTATTGTTGTGGCAGCAAAGCTTCTGATTAAGGCCGGGGAGGATCCGGAGCGGCTGAAAAACAGGGAAGTCTTTGCACAGATTATAAAGGGGGGCTTACCTTCCGCTCTGGAAACTGCCTTATAT
>CAMWYL010000395.1 GCA_947178465.1 uncultured Lachnospiraceae bacterium
GACTAAGGGACAGGATTTTGAGTTGACAAAGGGAAATCCGGAATTGACGAACATTGTTGTCGGGCTGGGCTGGAATGTGAACGCATTGGATTTTGAGACGGACTTTGATCTGGACGTGGCGGCTTTTATGCTTGGCGAGGATGGGAAGTGCCCGACGGAGAGCGAGTTCATTTTTTATGGAAATCTCTGTCATCCGAGTGAGTCTGTCAGACATCTGGGCGATAATCTGACCGGTGAGGGGGATGGAGATGACGAGCAGATTCGAATCGATATAAAGAAAATTCCCGACAATATTTCAAAAATCGTGTTTACGGTCACGATTTACGGTGCGCAGGAGCGGCAACAGAATTTTGGACAGGTATCGAACGCTTTTATCAGGGTGACCAACGCGTTTATCCGAATTGTCAATGAGACGACGGAGAAAGAACTGATTCGATATGATTTGGGCGAAAACTTCTCTATAGAGGCTTCCGTGATCGTCGGAGAACTGTACAGAAAGGATGGAGAGTGGCGGTTTAATGCAATTGGCCGAGGCTTCTCGGGCGGCTTGGCAGCGTTATGCAGTCAATATGGCATTGAGAGCACGGGAAATGCCTGAGGCGAGGCGGCACGGAGAAAGCGAAAAACAGTTGCAATGCGCGGTGCAGGTATGATATGATGGTCGCTGAGGGGATATTCAAGGGATGTTTCTCGGGATTAGAATGCGGAGGATAAAAGAATGGATAACAATAACATGTATAATCAGGGCGGTTCGGATAATCAGGAAAACCGGATGAATCCGAACAACCAGGGCGGTCAGGGAAATGAACAGCCCGTATATCAGCAGCCGGCATACCAACAGCCCGTATATCAGCAGCCGGTATACCAACAGCCTGTATATCAGCAGCAGTACCAACAGCCTTACTCGCAGGATGACAGCGGTCTGGAGGAGCCGGTCAGCTTCGGGGACTGGTTGCTTACCCGTTTGATACTTTGTATACCGTGTGTGGGCATTGTGATGATATTTGTTTGGGCTTTTGGATCAACGACCAAGAAGAGCAAGTCCAATTATTTTAAGGCAGCGCTTGTCTGGGCATTGATTTCGATGGTAGTGGGCATCATTGTGTTTGTGGCGATTATAGTTGCTGCCGGAGGGTTGGCGGCGTTTGTGAATAAAGCGCCATATTACTACTATTATTAAAGTGCAAGTGAAATAGGAAGAAAAGCGGGACAGATGTCGATTCATTCTGTCCCGCTTTTTTCCCTTGTCTCCTCTACTTGGTTCCTGTCCATCGCCCGGAAGCGCCGCACGGAAGGACAAGTCCGTTGGAGGATACCGGAAGACCGATTTCTCCCGACTCCACCTGCCCCCCAAGTCGGGAACAGATCGCCGTTTCCATCATATAACTCAGAACGGCAGGCTGCAGGCCTGTCGTATAAGAATTGATCAGAAAGAACAGCGCGTTCTTGTCCAAAAGCTGAACCGTAAGCTCAATAAACGGGAAAA
Source organism: uncultured Lachnospiraceae bacterium (assembly GCA_947178465.1). Lineage (GTDB taxonomy): Bacteria > Bacillota > Clostridia > Lachnospirales > Lachnospiraceae > COE1. The sequence continues at coordinate 1,487 of CAMWYL010000395.1, forward strand.
TGGAGTCCTCGATTTTCCAGATTTCGCCCTTGGGTCCTCGGCCGTAAGAGGGAGGATCCATGATGATGGCATCGTATTTGTTGCCGCGGCGGATTTCGCGTTCCACGAATTTCACACAGTCATCGACAAGCCAGCGAACGGGTACATCTGCAAGCCCTGAGGAGACAGCGTTCTCCTTTGCCCAGCCTACCATACCCTTAGACGCGTCGACATGTGTGACGTGTGCGCCGGCCGCTGCCGCGCTGAGGGTCGCGCCTCCGGTATAGGCAAAGAGATTGAGCACCTTGATCGTTCGATTCGGTTCCCGGTTTAAGGCCCCTTTTATAATAGAAGAAAACCAATCCCAATTGACGGCCTGCTCCGGAAACAGTCCCGTATGCTTAAAGCTGAAGGGCTTAAGATGAAAGGTTAATTCCTTGTAGTGGATGTCCCATTCATCGGGCAGCTTAAAGAACTCCCATTCGCCGCCGCCCTTCGTGCTGCGGTGGTAGTGGCCGTTTGGCTTGTGCCATTGCGGGAGATTTCTCGGTGTGTTCCAGATGACCTGAGGGTCGGGCCGTATTAAAATATAATCGCCCCATCGCTCGAGCTTCTCGCCGGATGCGGTGTCAATGACCTCATAATCCTTCCAATTGTCTGCTATCCACATATGTTTTATCACCTTTCTGTATTGCTCTTTGATTTGTTTTTTCTTTTCTTATTTTATCGGTGAAGCCTCGCAAGCTTCTTGTGATATTAATATTTCATAATCCGTATTGAGATTTTCGGGAAACAGCAGGTATGTAGTATCACTCTCGCCAAGCGTATAAGTATCGCAATACTGTATATAGGTCATATTTTTCATAATGTACAGAAAATCGCCAATATAGTCATCCCGGAGGCGTTCCAAATCCTTAAGGCTGTCGCCGGGGCAGATGGGTGTGCAGAATTCCCGCATGGCACCTTTGTGCCGAATCTCGAGAACGGAGAGCGGCGTGCCGTTTTCGTCCACCCAATATTCATTGTTTGTAATGTCAAGCATAATCCATTTGTTCCGCTGCGTATCCCAGACTTCGTTGACAACATGGCAGTCATTATCATAGCCGGAATTTGGCATAATCCAGACCTTGCGGGAATAAATACCGAGCGCCAGACACATTTCGTTCAGAATTTGCGCCTTGTTCCTGCAGTTGATTCCCTGATGCTTTTTGTCAAGGCTGTATTCCAATAAGGAGAGTGCATTCATCTCCACATGGTTATCATAGTCGCTTTGATGATATAATCTTGGCGCGTAGGCATCCATTAAACGCAGTGCCTTCTCGAATTCCGTACCGTCTCCGGCTGTAGCGTCGATTCCGTAGCGTTCTATCAGCAGCGGATATTCTTCGTTATCGAAGTCATAAGTAAATTCATATGGTGTTCCGGCGGCAAATTCCAGATTGTTGCGCAGAATTCCGGCCTCCATGATGTAAATCTGTTCCGTGTCCTGCAGATAGCTGTCAAAACCCCAAAAGACAAAACAGATATTGACGCCGATGCTTGCAAGCAGGCATACGGCCAATATAATAATACCGGCCATGGCGGGAATGCGTTTGTTCTTTTTGCGTCTCATTGCGAAACTCCTCCTCCGGTGGTATGGTCTTGCACAATTATAAAGTATTATACTGCATGAACAGGAAAAAAGCTACCGTTTAAAGCTTGGTTGATGGACGGACGAAGAAAATGAGGCGGCATAGCTTATCGCCGGCAGGCTATGCCGCGTCGTGCGTCCCGAAATGCCGAAAATTTTCTTTTGGCGTTGCATGTATTTATGCAAAAAAGATTGACTATTTTTGTGAATATGGTATTCTGCTATTAGGGTTGAGTCCTACCGCAAAGTGGACTGCTAAGAGCGTTAACAACTCTACCGGAGTTACTACACAAATGGCTATGTGGAAACGCATAGCCATTTTTTACGAGGAGA
>CAMWYL010000396.1 GCA_947178465.1 uncultured Lachnospiraceae bacterium
ATTCAAAACCTTACTACTTCGATATTTTAGCATAAATCTTTGCGTTTAAATATAGGTAACACATAAAGATACTTTATCGTGAAACAGATCACATAATGTGCTTCCCTCAATAAATAACATTTTGTATAATTTTCATTGTTTGGCATTCATCTATTTAGCACAATTATATTCGGTCAAATAATTGCTTTCAAGAATCAAAAGCCTACACCATGGAAATGTGCATAACTGCCTGCTGAAACCATCTCATTCATCCTATCTTTCTACTCAATCACAAATATTTTGCTGGTTAAGAAAAGCCCTGCATATTATCATATGCAGAGCCATTCTAATCTTTTTTTGCCCTCTATATAGAGCGTTTTCTTTCTGTAAAAATCATTTTACGGATTTATACCCGCCTTTTTTTGCAAAGTCATCTTTTCTTCCGATAAGTTCCAACTGTTTTTCCTTTGGCAGATTGTCAAATACTTCCTCATAAAGAACATCATCTAACTGCATTTCCCTAGCAAGTAAAAACACATTCAGATTGAGCCATTCGTCCCAAAGCCCCTCAAATAATCTGTTACTGTCTGTATAGGTATCAAGCTCTTCAAAGCCATATGACGGTGTATAACACTGCAATTTAACAAAACCATACCTGCCAGCATCAATCAAAAAATATCTTCATCCTCTATTTCGTACAGTTCCGCATACGCATCAATCACTTTGCGACACTTTTCCCGTTCTTCCTCTGTAATATATACCTTTTTTTCCATGCTTATTTACCTCTTATCCTTTCAAATCGTGGAATACTATTTTCAGTTCCTGTAATGCCTCTAAACCACATATTTGAAATGCTACATACGCCATTTTATACGGAATCGAGGTCTGGCTGTCTGCATTTATAATTGTGTTACTTTATGACACCTGTGCATTGCCTGCGGGAATAAAACGGAAGCGGCAACTCCATAACAGGCAGGAACAAGGGGGTAAGCTTTGACGGCTTACCCCCCCCTACTTCTTACTGCTCTCTCCTGCTGTTTGTTTCTCTGTCAGATTTGTCCGGTTCCCCACGGTGCCCATGCCCGTCAAATCCGTCTCCGAACATGCGCCCGTTTTCACTGCCCTTGCCTCCGGCGCCGTCACCGCCTTGAGCACCCATCGCAGATAAGCTCACTCCGGACGCGTCAATCAGAGCATCTGAATCCCGCTGCCCGCTCGTTACGGAAGGAATCGAGCCGTTTAGCTGTCCTGCCACACTCTCAGCACGGAGCAAAACAAACTGCTTCAGGTTCTCGACAGCTTCCAGGTACTCCTCGTAGCCGTAAAACGCAGTCGCATCGTTCTGCACATAGCTGTCTATCACTGCCTTAACGGTACTCAGCGTCTTTTGGAACTGCCCGCTGCCCACATAACCCTCTACAAGCTCCTGCAAATACCGGTGATACCGCTCCCGGTATTCGGAAACCTCCATCAGCTTGCTAAACATCGGACGAGAGGATTCCGGCTCGCCGCCCATGGGCGTATCAATCGCGCTGTTGACCGCATCAGTCGCATTCGAAGCCTGAAAGCCGCCAAAAGCAAGATTTAAGTCCCACGGAAGGACTGTCACCTGTCCGTCCTGTTCATACAAATAATAATTGTGTTTCAAATTGCTGTAATAGCTGTCCATGTTTACGATAAACGTCTGCGCGGCAAAATAGCGCAGGCACGCATCCACGTCAAAATAATCCTCCAAATTCTCTCCCGCAGACAGATTTTTTAATGCCTCTACCACCCGTGCCTTGTCCGCATCCGACGGGGCAAATGCCGCATTGTCAAAAATATCCGCATAGCTGTCTGCCGAATCATCCGTGTAGACCAAATCCGAACCGCCGGAAGATTCGTTCATACCGTGACCCATGCCATGGCCCGCGTCATGCATTCCGCCCTGTCCTGAAAAATTACCCTTGTCCGGAAACTGCCCCATGTCAGGCAGTTCTCCCATATCCGGACCTCCGCCCGCTTCAGGCATTCCTCCCATATCAGGGTTTCCACCGACTTTAGACAGTTCTCCCATATCAGGATTTCCGCCGGCTTCAAACATTTCTTCCATATCAGGGCTTCCTCCGGCCCCGGACATTCTGCCTGTTCCGGACTCTGCATTGCCTTCCGACATATCCTCCGGATTTGGCATACTATCCATATCGGGCTTTCCTTCCGCCCCGAAAAGCGCTTCCATATCGGGCGCTTCTCCCATGTCAGGTCTTTCTCCCTGCGCAGGCATTCTTCCCATTCCCGTACTCTCCGGTTTATAGAGCTGCCCGCTGTCCGTCCGGTAAACCCGCTCCACAAAGGACTCCTCCATGGCTTCCAAAGCCAGGTACAGTCCCCACTCCTCTCCGTTCACCGTGATATGCGCAAAGGAATAATACGGCACCGCCACGCCAAGATACCGAAACATATCATACGCAATGTATTCCTTGAGGTAGGTCGCATCACAGAAAACATTGTTCAGCACCAGCTTATCCAAGCCCTCCAGCGACTGACCGGAATCATAGTGGTCAAATTCTATCTTAAAGCTGTAACGGTCCGATTCGGAGGACGCCACCTGGGACAGGCTGGTGTTCCCCTTTGTCCGGATTGCCACATTCGCGTAAGTTTTACCGTTTACCGTCACATCACAGGCCTTATATTCCTCCGCAAGCGGATTCGCCAAAATATCCTCCCAATTTTCTTCCGATATCGCGATATCGACCTCCATAACCTCATATTGATTAAACAGATTTTCATAGCTGCACTGCGCAATATACGCAAATGCCTCCACTGTCTCAGGATTTGTCTGTACCAGATAAGTAACGATTCCTGTCGCAAGAACCGCCAGCGCCATCATCACCGCGATGATTTTGTCAATGTATTTGTGTGTGCTCATCTGTCCCTCCGTATCCTTATGGCCTATGACATATAATCCCCGTTATAGCTGACCAGCACCGCGCTCTGTACCGTCTCCATATCCGCAATCTGGTTCACGAACGCGGTTTCTTCCCCCTTGAGACGTACTTCTATTGTCATTTCCACGCCGGCCTTCGTCACACTCTTCGACTTCAGCACCTGCTTTTTTACATTCTCCTTAATGACTGACAACACGGTCTGCTCCCCCGCTCCATCACAGGAAATAATCATAATATACGGATGGTCCGTCGACTTCTTATTGACAAAGACAAACAGCACCACACCGATAAACAGCGAACCGAACACTGCAAGCGGTATCAGCCCCGCACCGGTCACAATCCCCGCCGCAATCGCCCAGAACAGATACGCGATATCCAACGGCTCCTTAATCGCGGTACGGAAGCGGACGATGGACAGCGCGCCGACCATACCGAGTGACAGCACGATGTTCGAGGTCACCGCCAGAATCACAAGCGTCGTGATCATGGTAAGCGCAATCAGCGATACCCCAAATCC